>NZ_BAAAZP010000041.1:0-45694 GCF_039536965.1 Nonomuraea antimicrobica
CGCCGGCCCGGGCCTTGTCGAGCTGGCGCTGGCCGCCGCCGTGGTGGGCCAGCACCAGGTGGTCGCCCGGCTGGGCGCAGTACGCGCGCACCGGGACCAGGCCGCCGGGGATCACCACGACCGCGACCCGGTGACGGCCGCCGACCTCGCCAGCGACGAGGCGATCCGCAACGTGATCAGCGCCGCCCGTCCGCGCGACTCCTGGCTCACCGAGGAGTCGGGGCACCGGCCGGGAACGTCGGGCCTGCGCTGGGTCGTGGACCCGCTCGACGGCACGGTCAACGTCACGCACGGCATCGACAGGTTCGCCGTCAGCGTGGCTGTGGAGTCCGAGCGGGACGGCGACGTGCTGGCGGCGGCCGTGGTGCTGCCGGCGACGGGACACTGGCTGGCCGTCTCCCACGGCGTCGCAACGTCCAGCCTCTCCCGCCCGGTGCGGGTCACCGGCCGGGACCCGGGCTCCGCCCTCATCTCTTTCGCGGTGCCCAGCTCCTCCCCGGCCCGCGCGGCGGCGTACCGCTGCTTCGCCGAACTCGCGGGCCGCGTGCAGGACCTGCGAAACTCCGGGTCGACCGTCTGCGACCTGGTAGCGGTCGCCACGGGCGAACTCGACGGATTCGTCAGCATCGACCCCAAGCCCTGGGACGTCGCGGCCGGCCTGGCTCTGGTCGAGGCCGCGGGCGGCACGAGCCGTCGCTGGCGCAAGCCCGACGGTCGCCACGTCCTCGTCGCCGGCGGTCCTGCCACGGTCGCGGCAGTCAGCGGGTGGCTCGATGACTGAGCAGACATACGGGACCGGCGCGTCCGCGGCCCTTGACGGACCAGACCGCGACGGCCGCTTCCGGCTCGCGCTCGTGGGAGCGGGAAGGATGGGCCGCACCCACCTGAGGGCCCTGGCCCTCAGCAAGAAGGTCGCGGTGACGGACGTCGTCGAGCCGATGGCCGAGACCCGCGCGGTCCTGGCCGAAGCCGGGCTGCGCGTCCACGCCGGCCTCCGCGAGCTGCTCGACGGACAACCGCCGGAGGGCGTCCTGGTGGCGGCTCCCACTGACGAGCACGCGCGGCTGACGCGGGAAGCGGTGGCCGCGGGCGTACCGGTGCTGTGCGAGAAGCCCGGCGGTGGCTCGGCCGCGGAACTCCGCGAGACCGCCGATTTCGCGAGCCGGCAGCGGGTGCCGGTGCAGGTCGCGTACTGGCGCCGGCACCTGCCCGCGCTCACCGCGCTGCGCGACCGAATCCGGGCCGGCGACCTGGGCTCTCTGTACCTCGTCGCCGCGTCCCAGTGGGACGAGGAACCGCCGGCCGCCGCGTTCCGGTCCACCAGCGGTGGCATCTTCGTGGACATGGGTGTCCACGAGGTGGACCAGATCCGCTACCTGACGGGACAGGATGTCATCGAGGTGCACGCCATGGCGGCCGTCCACGTCGAGGATCCGGCCGCGAGCGGCGACGTGGACGGTGCGTGCGCGTCACTGCGCCTGTCCGGTGGGGTGCTGGGAACGGTCAGCCTCGGCCGGTACCACTCCTCAGGGGATACCGTGATGGTCGAGGTCTTCGGCTCGCGCGGGCACGAGCGGCACTGCCTCATCGGTCCCGCGGAGCCCACGGCGTTCGAAACCGCCCTGATTCGGCAGGCCGAATCTTTTGCCGACCTGGTCAGGGCCGGCAGGTCCTGCGAAGCGGAACTGCAGGACGCGATTCGGACTCTGGAGGTCGCCGAGGCGGCGACGGCCGCGCTGAAAGCGTGCTGAAAGGTCGTGTCGAACGGCGGAGAGCTCCTCACGCGCCGTTCTGGCCCTTGTCCGCCTGCTCGAACGCGGCCGTGACAGCGGAACGCCGCCACGTCATGTAGGCGTCGTTCAGCGCTCGGGTCTCCTCCGCTGCCAGATGCGGGCTGACCATGTGGGCCTGCCCAAGCCTGCGCGACGACGCCGGGAGTACCGGCTCCGCCGGCCACGAGTCTGCCGTCGGGGGAACGTCCGCGATCGCGAGTGTGCCGTCGAGCCAGCGCTCACGGGCGTCAAGTTCGGGAAGCCCTGCTACCCACGCGCCGGGCGTCGTGCGGGCAAGGAGCCGGACGAGTGCGGCGGCGCGCGTCGTGACGGCGCGGGGGACGCGTCCGCCGGCTCCGCCCAGGGCGAGCGGGAGCAGTGCACGGGCGCTCAGCCATTCGCAGGACAGGGCGCTGAGCGTGACGGTTCCCTCAGCGGGACGCTCGCCACGACCGGGCGATTCCGCCGCCGCGACGGGCAGCAGACCCGTGGGAGTGGGCGGGGTGGCGCAACCGGGCCACGGGCACGGTATGACCCGGAGCGACACCGTGACGGCGGGTGCCGTGAGCCACGCTTCAAGGCGCGGGTGCAGCAGCAGCGCGGCGGCTTCCCTGCGCGCCATTGACCTGACCGCGGGAAGCAGGGCTCGCGGCGTCTCATCTCGCATGGGCGGCCTCCTGTCCGGTTCTGGAAAATCGTGTCTGATGGCCCGCCGCTGCCCCTGACAGTGCGAGGTCGAGCAGCGCGGCAGAGTCGCCGGCCGTCAGCGCCTTCCGGTCCGCCGCCGACAGGCCCGTGTCGAGCATGGTCTCCAGGGCGCGGCGCCGAACCAGCGCCTCGAACTCGGTGCCGCGGAGCGGGGTGGAGAGCCTGGGCGGCAGGGCACCCGTGAGGAACGACGCGGCCCATACTTCGAGGGTGAGGCAGGGCATTCGCGCGTACAGGAGGTAGCCGGGGTCACCACGCCGCTCGGCGACCGCGACGGCGCATTCCCACGCGGACACCACGCGCTCGCCATCGAAGCCGGTGAGCGCGGCCCAATCGTGCCAGTCCCAGGTGTAGGGGTGTTCCAGCGGCTCGTCGGTGCCCGGGCGGAAGAAGCGCAACCCGCACCGGGACTCGCGCAGCTCGACGGCGACGTCCCCCCGCCCGGTCTCCGCCAAGGCGGGGGCCAGGCCGCGCGCGGGATCCGACCAGTGGTCCTGCGGGATCAGCCAGCGGGGTTCGTAGACGGTGACGGGCCGGTGACCTTCGGCCTCGTACCCGGACAGGCTGGGCAGACCGGCGTGCTCCACCAGGTTCGGCACCGTCGCGAACACCCGCAGGCCGCGCGCGACGCAGAACGGTGTCACGAAGTCGTCGTCCTCGAGGAGCTCGTCAGGGAACTCGGAGAAGTACGCCGCCAGGGCACGTGCCTCCGCCGCCGGCAGCGCGAGCCCGAGGGTGGGCGTCCACTCGACCACGGACATGGGCGCCCACGCCTGGCCGGCCAGCGCCGCCCGGCGGACGGCGTAGGAGTTGCGCGGGCTGGTCTGCTGAACCGAGAGCGTGACGCCATCGCCCGGCCGCGCCGCGACCGCCCGGGCCAGTTGCGCGGCGAAACCGTGCACGGGCACCGCGTCGTCCTGGAGGACGACGTGGTGCGTCGCGCCTTCGGCCACCGCCGCCCAGGCCCGTTTGGCGGTCCGCAGAGGGCTCGGCGGCCCGCCGGGGTCCGGGTCCTCCACCACCCGCACCGGCAGCGGGTCGCAGGCCGCGAGCAGCGACGGCAGGGCGTCCCGGCGGGCAGGGTGGTGCATGATCACAACGCTGAGCGTGATGTCCTCGCGGACCGTCATGGGACCCTCGCTAAGCAGACGGTGGCCGGTGGGTCGTGGTGACCTTGATGATCGCTTCGGCGATGTCGTGCATGTCCCGCTCTTCGCCCAGGAAGGCACTGTGGTGCGTCTGGACGCAGTGGTTCGCCCAGTGGTCCGCGTGCGGGTAGGAGCGCCCCGCGTGCAGGTCGACGAACCGCTTGGCGAGCGGCGCGAGCGCCGGCTTGGTCCAGGGCGCGAGCAGTGGGCTGCGGTGCAGCGGGGTGTCGGTGACGTAGAACCGCCGGCCGAGTTCGGCGGAGAGCGCGTCGGCGACGTCGTCGACGTCCATGCCGCCGGGCAGCTCGTCGAACACGATCGTGGCCTCGTACATCGCCATCTTCGTCTGCTCCGCCGCGGGTTCGAGCAGGCGGACCCCGGGCACGCCGGCGAGCAGCTCCCCCAGCTTGCGCCAGTTGCGGGTCCGCACTCCGACCTCATGGTCGAGGACGGTGAGCTGCGCGCAGAGCAGCGCGGCGTTGAACTCGCTCATGCAGTGGTTCGCGCCCTGGATGGTCGCCGTCTCCTCAAGGTCCAGTCCGCCGGACGGACTCGGCGTGTGACGGTAGCGGCGGGAGTCGGCCCGCAGCTCCTCCAGGCGCGGTGCCAGTTCGGAGTCGTCGGTGACGACGGCGCCGCCTTCACCCGCGGTGAGCGCCTTGCCGTTCTGGAAGCTGAAACACCCCAACCGTCCCATGGAGCCCGCCTGGCGTCCGCGCCACTCGCCGCCGTGCGCCTGAGCGGCGTCCTCGATGACGGTCATGCCCTTGGCCGCCGCGGCGGCGGAGAGCGCCGGTATGTCCGCCATCCTGCACGCCCAGTGGACCGCGATCACCGCACGGGCCTCGACGTCGACGTCGAGGCACTCCGGGGTCACGCAACCCGAAACGGGGTCGATGTCGACGAGCAGCGGGACCAGGCCGGCGCGGAGCGCCGCCGTGGCGCAGGCGGTCCAGGTGAGTGCGGGTACGAGGACGACGTCCCCGTGCTGAAGGTCGAGCACCTCCATGGCGACGACGAGCGCGCTGGAGCCGTGGTCGACCGGCACGCAATGACGGACTCCGAGGTAGCTCGCGAACTCGCGGGCGAACCTGCGTTCGAACAGCTCGCTTCCCTCCGGGCTGCTGATCGCCCACCGGCCGCTGTGCAGGACCTCACGCAGCAGGGACTCGGCTTCGGGTGCGGGCTTCGGCCACGTGGGCCAGCGACGGGTGGGCGGCCTTACGGGTTTCCCACCGGAGACCGCCAGTTGGGCCGATGGGGTCGTCAAATAAGCCATGCGCCCAGCGTTGGCGGCGCCGATACGGTCGCGATACGTGCGTGCATACGTCTCGGCCTTCTCATGCTTCCCACGTGAGCGCCAGGCGCCGCCCGGAGACGGCGGCCAGCCGTTCCGCCTCGTGTTCCGCGGCCAGCATCGCCCATCGCGGCAGCCCTCGGCCGAAGCTTTCGAGCGTCACCAGCAGCCCGCCGCCCTGCCGGGTCGCCCTCCATACGCCGCGGATCCGGTGGCCGACCAGAATCACCGGGGAGAGCCATCCTTGGGGCCGGTAGACGCGAGGGCGGTGTACCGGCGCCAGGCCGGCGTCGGTGTCGCGGGGGAGGGTGATCGTCCACTGGTCGAACGCGGGCAGCAGCCGCACGGTTCTGGGCTCCGTCGCCGCTCGCAGGCCCGGAAGGTGCTCCGCGAGCGCGTAGCCGGGCCTGCCCTCGATCGTCACCGGGACCGCCGCCGGCCCCAGCGAGGCGAGCAGCTCGACCGTCCGGCCCGAGCCGGTGCCCAGCCAGCGGGTGAGGTCTTCCAGGCCGGCGGCGCCGTGCATGGCGAGCGCGCGGCGGGCCACCGCCGGGCGGGCGTCGTGCGGGGGTACGGACGACGGGTCGGCTCCCACCCAGGAGCCGGGGTGGGTGAAGCGGACGGTCGTACCCTCCCCCGGCGCGAAGCAGAGCCGGCCGCTGAACGACGCGGGCTTGAGCGCGGTTCCCCAGCTCTCTGTCAGCAGCCGGCCGTACTCGGCGCTGCCGCAGAGCCGGTCCACCTCCCGCGCCAGCTCGACCCTGGTGAGGTGCCGCCCGTACAGAGCGCGCCCGACCATGTCCACCAGGCGGCGCACGTCCGGTTTGCCCATCCCGTAGTTGCCGAAGGTCCCGAACACCGACAGCCACTCGTCGAGCTCGGCGGCCGGGAGGAAATGCAGGGTGCCGCGTACGCCCCAGAGCTTCACCAGGTCCCGCCGGTTCCAGAGGGACTCTTCGAGCTCGTGCTCCCTCGGGTTCCGCAGCCGCGCCACCGCGGACAGCTCCGCCGAGGACGTCAGTTGGGCGTGCAGCCCGCACAGCGCGGACGCCACGTCGGCGACGCCTCCGGACGGCATTCGGGGTGCCAAGTGCTGCTGGACGAGACGCCAGCTCAGCACCTGCGACCAGGTAACCTGTTCGGCCTCTTCGCTCGCAGGCACACCGACCTCACCGTCTCGCGTCCGCGCGCCGCGGTCCGGGCGCCCGGCCACGATAGCCGGACACCGGCCGGCGGCGGGCGATCACTGCCGAAGCAGATCGTCCGCGTGGTCGGCGAGGCCGGTCAGCAGCGCCCCGGTCGCGCCGCCGGCGACCGCGAACATCGCGGTCTGCATGCTGACGAACGCCAGCCCGCCGTCGCTGAACGCGTCGGCGCCCCGTAGGTCCGCGCACTCACGGACGATGCGCAGGGCTCCCTCGCCGGCGGCGGCCTTCAACGCCATGGCGCGCGCCGGAGTCTGCGGATCTCCGGACACCGCCCACCGGCACATGGCATCCAGCCGGGCGTACTCCACGAGGCAGGCCGCGTACCGCTGGCGGACGGCCTCGCTGTCCCACAGCACACCCGCGCCGGAGGGCCGGCCGGTCAGCCACTCGCGCGTGTCAGCAAGCACCCGGCGGCACAGAGCTCGCGACCACAGCGCGCCGGCCAGTCGTTCGGTGGCCACGTGCCGGGCGAACATGGCCAGACCTCGGCCGGACGGGCCGACAAGCCCAGGCCCGCCCGCGCGGGCGGCCTTGAACTCCACGTCCGCGAGGCGCGCCGCCGCGAAGACCTGCCGTCCGACCGGGCGCACGGTGACGCCGTCCGCCCGCGCGGGCACGACGACCCAGCCGAAGCTCGTGAAGTGCCGGGCGGGCCGCCGCCGGACCAGAACGAGGAAATGATCGCAGTCCGCGCCGTTGGTGATCCACTGCTTGACGCCCGTCACCACCGGCGGATCGCCCGTCACCTCGGTCTGCGCGCTCATCACGTCCGATCCGGCCGCCGCGGCGTCGGTTACGGCGAATGCCACCACCGCGTCCCCGCGGACGGCGGAGTCGACGAGGCCATCCGGGCCGGTGTCCCCCGCGGCCTCGGCCAGCAGGGGCACCACCGACGCCGCCTGAACGCACACCGACAGCACGAGACCGACGGACAACCGCGCGTCCAGCTCCTCAAGCAGGGCGGCGAGCCGACTCGGCTCCGGCACGCCGCCCCGGTCCTGCGCGAGCGCCGCTACCAGGCCGCGAGAGCCCAGCAACTGCCACAGGCCGCGGCCGTCGAGGCCGCGCTCAGCGGCCTCGACGGCCGCCGAGGCCACGGCGGCGCGATACCACTCGGAAGTCTGGTGGGAAGTCACTCAGCGATGGTCCGGCTCGCCGATACGGGGACGGTACGTCGGCGGCCCGTGCCGGCGGTGCGTACGCCGCGCGTATCGGCGAAGGCGACGCTCTTTCCCTGGCCCGGCCGCCGCGTCCGCGCCGTGGCGGGGCCGACCACGAGCCCACGAAGGACGGAGGCCACGAGTGAACGAGCAACCGCATGGCCCGACGACAGAACCGCGTGTCATCGTCATCGGTGGTGGCATGAGCGGCTTGGCCACGGCGCAACGGCTGGCGGCCCGCGGCGCGCGCGAGATCATCCTGGCCGAGGCAGGCGAGCGGAGTCTGGACGACCACATCAACGCCGTCATGTCGGAGGAGGAGATCGAGGACCGCTGGCGGGTGCCCGGCGAGGACCCCGTCCTGTGGCGTCCCTGGTCCAGCGCCGCCCCACCGCATTACGACGGCGCCACCGGGCTGCGCTGCCAGCTCGGCGGGCGATCACTCTACTGGCACGGCGTGGTCCTGCGGATGGATCCGTGGGCGCTGAGTGACGCCACCCCGTGGCCGGCGGCACTCGGCGCCGACGAGGGTCTCTACCAGGAGATCGAGCGGGAGCTGACCGCCTGGTCCGGGCAGTCGCTGCAGGCGCCGCGGTCCGACACCGAGGAGTCGCTCCTTGAGTGGTTCAGTGACTCCATCCGCACCGACGTCGAGCGCACCCCGCTCGCCGTACAGCGCTTCGCGACCGACGCGGGACCGCGCTGGCGGGCCTTCAGCCCGCTCTACGCCGGCTGGGGCGCGGCGGCCACCGCGGCTGACAGCCCCACGGTGCGGCTGCGCACCGGCGCCCGTGCCATCAGCCTCGAGGCCCACCGTGACGGCCTGCGGGCGCTGCTGCACGACCCCGGCGCGGCGAAGCCGCGGTGGACGACGGCCGACGCGGTGGTGCTGGCCGCGGGCACGGTGGAGAACACCCGCCTGGTCGCACAGTTGCTCGGAGACCGCGACCCACGGCACGGCCGGTATGCGGGCCTCAGCGATCACATCCTGCAAGGCTTCACGGTGCACCTGCCGCGGAACCCGTGGGGTCGCGGCGGCGGCGAGGGCGCGTGCCTCCTGGTCCGCGGCGACGCCGACGCCCGCAGCAACCTCTTCGTGAAGCTCATCGACGTCCCCGGAGCCGGCGGAGTGCTCCTCGACGCGTGGGAGATGGGCGAGCAGGAGCCCTCCGAGCTGAACGCCGTCGAGTTCCCCGGCCGCGTCCGGCCGCCGTGGCGCGCCGTCATCCGCACGGGTCTCACCGCGCGTGACGCCGACCTCGTGGCCGGGCAGCGGGCGCGCCTGCAGCAGTTGTGGGACTCGGTGGCCGGCGCGCTGGCCTTGCCGGCCTCGCGCCTCGACTTCGGGGACTACTTGACGGCCACGCGAGAGGTCACGGGCTATCTCGACCGGGCCGTCACGGCACCGGGCAGGGCCGAGAGCTACGTCAACACCCTCGGCGGCACCGACCACGAGAGCGGCACCCTCCCCTACGGCCGGATCCTTGAGCCGACGGGCCAGATCAGCGGCGTGCCAGGGGCGTTCGTCGTCGGTCCCGCGGCCTTCCCCCGTCCGGGTGCGGCGAATCCCACTCTGACGACCCTCGCTCTCGCGCGGCACACGGCCGACCAGGTCTTCGACTATCTGCACGACAGCGGCGGGCCCAGGCCGCGGGCCGTATCGGCCGCGTACGGACGACGTATCGGAGCGGACGAGCATGGCCGCCATGGCATCCACTCCCTCGCACCGAGGTCTCCCGACGGAGCCACGTGACCGCACCCGCTCGCAGGCCATCGTGGATCTGCTACTCGCCGAGGCCTGTCCGGCCGACGGCGTGGTGCCGACGCCGCAAACGCCGCTCTCCGGCGGCGGGCTCGAACTCACCTCGCTCGCCCTCGTCCGCGCGATCGTCAGCATCGAGGATTCACTCGGCCTCAACTTCAGCGACACGGCATTCATGGACGCGGAGCTCCGCACCGTGGCTGACGTGCTCGCCTTGGTGGAGAGCGAGTCTCGGTCCGACGAAGACCCGAACCACACGGATGGCTGAGGAGAGGCTACGTGGCCCAGGAAGCGATACCCGCCCACCGCGACGGCGCGTTCCGCTCCGCCGACGCGCGAGCACGTCTGGCCGTGCTGCTGCTGTTCTTCATCGAGGGAGTGACGCTCGGCAGTTGGACGTCCCGGGCACCCGACGTACGGCACGGAGTCGGCCTCGGGGACACCGGCTGGGGACTGTCCTACTTCGCCGCGACGGCGGGCGAGCTGGTGGCGCTCGCCGCGATCACGCTGCTCATCGGCCGCACCCGCACCCCCCGCCTGTCGCTGGTCGGTGCCGTCCTCGTGCTCTTGAGCGCACCGCTGGCCGCGTCGGCGCCGACCCTGCCCGCGCTGCTGATCGGCATCCTCGTGTACGGGTTCGCCGCCACGCTGCTGTCCACACCGGCGAACGTCCAGGCGGTGGAGGTGGAGCGGCGGTACGGGCGGCCGCTCATGTCCACTTTCCACGGCAGTTTCAGCATCGGCATGCTGGCCGGCGGGGGCCTGGGTGTCGTGGCCGTCGCGCTGGGGGTGCGGCCCGGGGTGCAGCTCGCGGTGTCCAGCGTCCTGCTGTGCTTTCTGCTGGTGATGAGCTATCGGTGGCACCCCGACGACTCCTCGTCGAGGTCCGGGAGTAGCGGCCCGCGGCGCCGGCTGCGGGATCGGTTCACGCCGCGACTGGTCCTGCTCGCCGCCCTGGCGTTCCTCGCGTCCTTCTCCGAAGGGGCGGGCGCCTACTGGAGCGCCATCTACACTGCCGACACCATCGGCGCGGGCGCGGCGATGGGGGCGATCGCGTACACGAGTATGTCCGCGGGCCTGGCCGCCACCCGCCTCGTGGGAGATCAGGTGGCGGCGCGCCTGGGCCGGCGGCGGCTGATCCAGGTTTCCTCGGTGGTGACCGCCGCCGGCATCGCGCTGGCCCTGTCGGTCGCTCATCCAGCGGCGGCGATCGCGGGTTTCGCGGTGTTCGGCATCGGGGTCGCCTGCACGCTGCCGACCATCTTCGGCCTGGTCGGCGAGCAGCGCGGCGTCAGCGCCGGCGAAGGGGTCTCGGTGGTGGCCCTCGGGCAGTGGCCGGCGTTTCTGGCTGCGCCTGCGCTCATCGGGGCGCTCGCCGGCGTCGTCGACCTGCGCGCCGCCCTGCTGCTGGTGATCGTTTCCGCCGTCGCCGTGATCATGCTGGTCGGCCGGGTCAGGCCCACCCGTACGGACGGAGACGGCCCGGCTCACCAGTCGAAACCGCCGGCAGCGCAGGGAGAAAAGGCTTGACGACATGACGGTCCAGCCTGAATCGATGCCGGAGGCGATGGGCCCCTGCCTGCGCACCGTCGTGGCGCCGCCGCGCCGCACCTGGCAGGTCAGCACCAGCAAGTCGGTCACCTACGAAGTCGTCCTGAGTCCAGGCCTGCTCAACTCCTCGAATCCGACACTGGCCGCCGCGGGCGTCCCGAGGAAAGCACAGCCCGGGCGCCGTCTCGTGGTCGTCGATGCCACCGTGCACGCTCTGTACGGCGCGCGGATCCGCAGGTACTTCACACGACAGGCAATCGAGCACGAGGTGTGCGTCGTCGACGCGCACGAGTCGGTGAAGAGCATGGAGACGGTCTTCGAGATCGCCGCCTCGATGGACGCCTTCGAGGTCTCCCGCCGGCATGAGCCGGTCATCGCCATCGGCGGCGGCGTCCTCACCGACCTGGTCGGCCTGGCCGCGAGTCTGTATCGCAGGTCGACTCCCTACATTCGGGTACCCACCACCCTCATCGGCATGGTGGACGCGGGAATCGGCGCCAAGACCGGAGTCAATTTCCGTCAGCACAAGAACCGCCTGGGGACCTACCACCCCTCCGCGGTCACCCTGATCGACCAGGAGTTCCTGGCGTCGCTCAGCCGCCGGCACCTGCGGAACGGGCTCGCCGAAATCCTCAAGATGGCCATCGTCAAGGACGCGGCGTTGTTCGACCACCTCGAAGCTCACGGTCCGCGCCTGGTCGAGGAGCGGATGCAGTCCTCACACTCCGCCGACGGCGCGAAGACGGCGGAGGAAGTGATGGCCCGGGCCATCCACTCCATGCTGGAGGAGCTTCAGCCCAATCTCTGGGAGCACGAGCTACGGAGACTGGTCGACTTCGGGCACTCCTTCTCGCCCGCGATCGAGATGGCGGCGTTGCCCAGATTGCTGCATGGTGAAGCCGTCTGCATCGACATGGCGTTCAGTGCCGTGCTCGCCCACCGGCGAGGGCTGCTCGACCGGCGCGACCTGGCGCGGATCGTGCACGTCATGGACAGTCTGAGACTGCCGACCTGGCACCCGTTCTGCACGCCGGAGCTCATGGCGCGAGGGCTCGCCGACACCGTCAAGCACCGGGACGGCGAGCAGCTTCTCCCGTTGCCTGACCGGATGGGCCACGCCCGCTTCGTCAACGACGTCAGCCATGCGGAACTGGACACGGCCATGGCCGTGCTGCTGGACATCAGCGGGAGCACCAGCGCGCTGGCCGTGACCTCCGGAAACCGAGGAGCGTGACATGGACGGAGTGCGCGCGGTTCTGCTGGCCGGCGGCGAAGGCCGCCGCATGGGCCCGCTCGGCCACGGCCGGCTGAAGCCGCTGGTCCCCTTCGGCGGCACCAGCCGGCTGATCGACTTCAGCCTCGCCAACACCCGCGGCTCCGGCTTCCGGGAGGCGCTGCTGCTGTCGCAGTACGAGGAGCGGCGCCTCATGGACGATCTGCACACGGTGTGGAACGGCAGCCCGCGGGACTTCCGCGTGCACTTCGGGCCGTACGACGAGGCCTATCGGCAGGCCGCAGGAGGGGTTCCCGAGGCGCTGCCCGACCGCACCTGGCCGAGCGAACGCGGCACGGCCGACGCGCTGATCAGGAAGGCTGATCACGTCTTCGGTGGAGACCCGTCCGAGGTGCTGGTCCTGCACGCCGATCATGTCTACCGGGTCGACTACGGCGACATGATCCGGCAGCACCGTGCCGACCTGGCCGCCCTGACGGTGTCGTACCAGCGCATCGAGCGCCGCTACGTGCGGCTGTTCGGCATGGTGGACTTCGACACCGACGGAAACCTCACCGCGTTCGCAGAGAAGCCGGCGGAGCCGACCAGTGACCTGGTGTTCGCCGCGTTCTGCATCTTCAACGCCCGTACGCTGCGCCGTTACCTGGAGCAACTGGACGGGACGCGCTGGCAGCACGACATCAGCCGCGACGTCATTCCGGCGATGCTGGCCGCGGGCGAGCGCATCCGCGGGTACGAGGTCACCGGTTACTGGGAGGACATCGGCACCGTCGACCGCTACCACCGGGCCCACCGCGGCCTGTTGAGCGAGTCCCCGACCATGAGTCTGGCCCAGTTGCCGCTCACCGTCCGCCCCGCCGTCAGGCGGCGGTACGTCGCGCGAGAGGGAGCCGTTCGCGCCAGCATCGTGCCCGCCGACCTGTCCAATGCCGGCCGGGTGGAGTGGAGCGTCGTGTACCCCGGCGTCACGATCGGTGCCGGTGCGCGCGTACGGGACTGTGTGCTGCTGCCAGGGACCACGGTCCCCGAAGGCGCCGCGCTGGAGTCGGCCATCCTTCTGGAGGACGGGACCGTGCAGCAGTGCGAGCCGGCTCCGGTGCTCGGAGGTGTCGCCTCATGACCGCGGTGTCGCCGGGCGCTCCGCGGGCGTACGTCGTGGCCGATCTGGGCGGCACGACGCTGCGGATCGGCCGGATCGCCGAAGGTGCGGGCTCAGCCGAATCGGTCCGCCGCGTGGCGACCGAGGGCCTGGACCGCTACCGGGAGTTGCCCGCCCAGACGTTGCAGGACATGGTCGTGGAACAGCTCACCCGGGAGCTGAAGGCCTACCTCGCCTCTCCAGAAGGGGCGAGGGTGAGTGCGGTGGGTGTCTCGTTCGCCGGGCCGATGACCAAGGACGGCACCGTGCTGGCCGGGCCCACGCTGTGGGGAAGGGACGCGGCCCCCCTGCCCATCACGGACATCCTGACCCGCCGGCTCAGCGTGCCGGTCGTCGTGGCCAATGACATCACCGCCGCCACCTGGCGCTACGCGAGCGCCGCGGCGGACCCTTTCTGCCTGATCACCGTCAGTTCGGGAATCGGGCACAAGGTCTTCCGCAACGGCGAGGTGCTGATCTCGGATTCCGGGCACGGCGGCGAGATCGGGCACTGGCGCGTCGACCCTGGCGAGGATGCCGTGCCCTGCGAATGCGGTGGCCAGGGCCACCTGGGCGGGATGGCGTCCGGCCGCGGCGTGCTGCGGGCCGTCGGCCGGGCCGCGGTGGCCGACCCGGAAGGCTTCGGCCGTTCCGCACTCGCCGGGCCCGCGGGTGGCAGGCCGGCCGGTATCACGAACGAACACCTGGCCCGTGCCATCCGCGCGGACGACACGTTCGCGACACGAGTGCTGCGCACCTGCCTGGTTCCCCTGGCCCTCGCGGTCAACTGCATCTTCACGGCGATCGGTGTGCGGCGCTATCTGTTCATCGGCGGCTTCGCCATGGCGATCGGGCCCCGCTTCGTCACTTTGCTCGGCGATGAGCTGACGAAGCTCGGCTGTTTCGGGCTCACCGACGCGGAGATACGCGACATGCTCTCGCTGGGCGCCGCGGATGACGACCACTGCCTCATCGGGATGGCACGGATGCTGTCTCAGGCCCTGCCCGCCGGGGGTGACGCATGAGGACGCTCGTCGTCGGCAGTGGGTTCGTGGGCCGCGCACTGGCCCGTCACCTGACCACGTCGGGAGAGGAGGCGGTCCTCGCTTCGCGGACGCCTCCTGCACCACACGGTGACGGTACCGGGCAGGACTGGATCGGCCTCGACATCACCGAAGACGGCGCGTTCAGGGATGCGTTGCAGCAGGCGCGGCCGGACACCGTCGTTCTGGTGCACGGCCCGTCAGATGTGACCTGGTGCGAACAACACCCCGCGGCGGCGATGCACGGCCATGCCGAGGCCGCCAGGCAGGTGGCGCGGGCGGCGGGGAACCGGCGCGTCGTCTTCATCTCCACCGACAACGTCTTCGACGGAGTGCCCGAGGCACCCGACGAGTCCGTTCCGCCCCGGCCCGCCAATGCCTACGGGCGGGCGAAGCTGGCCGCCGAGCAGATCCTGGCCGAACTGCCGGCCCGCACCCTCCTGCGCGTCAGCCTGATCTATGGATGGGAGCCCGCCGACAGCCCCAAGTGGCTCAACTTCTTCGCCGCCTGCGTGCACCGCCTCCAGGCCGGCCGGCCGGTGACCGCGCCCATCGACCAGTGGGCGACCCCCGTGCTCATCGACGACGTGGTCGAGGTGATCGTCGCGCTCGCCAAGGCGGAGGCACCGCCGCGGCTGCTCCATCTCGGAGGCCCGGACCGGATCTCCCGGGCCGGCTGGGCGGCTGCCATCGCCGAGCAGCTAGGCGCCTCGCCCGGCCTGGTGGTGGCGGAGCCGCGGGCGAACGGCCGTTATGCCGGCCGCCCCGCCTCCACCTGTCTGTCCAGCGGGCTGCTCGCGACGCACCCCGCGACGGCCGGGCTGGCCGCGCGGCCGGTTCGCGAGGGCAGCCGCCTCCTGCTCGACCGACACACTCCCCCGACCCCGAGGAGCACCGTGTGACAGCGAACACCGGCCCGCCTGCCCTCAGGCCGGCGACCCGGACCACCGCGCCCCAGGGTGTGCCGGGCGCCCGCCGGGTCGATCACATCGCCTTCACGGTCCCGGACCTCGATGTCGCGATCGACTTCACGGTGCGGGTGCTGGGCGGCGAACTCGTCTACCGTCTGCCCCCGTTGGCCCACGACGACGCCTGGATGCGCGAACACCTCGACGTCCATCCCCGGGCCAGCGCCGAGATAGCCCTGGTGCGTCTCGGCCCGGCCACGAACCTGGAGCTCTTCGCCTACGACTCGCCCGACCACTGTGAGGTTCCGCCGCGACCGCACGACCTGGGCAGCACGCACCTGGGTCTGCACGTGACGGACGTGGACGCCGCCGTCTCGGCCCTGAGGGACCGCGGGCCATGGCACCCGTACGGGCCCGTACGGACCGTGCCTCACGGGCTGCCCGGAGCCGGGATCCGATGGGTCAGGGTGACCACTCCCTGGGGCATGCCCCTCGAACTGCGCTCGGTGCCCGCCTCACTGCCGTACGAACGGCACACTCCGGCGCGCCGTTTCGGTCCGTGCGCGGCCTGGCGCAACCGCGACGACGGCTCCGCGACGGCCGGCGCACTACCCAGCGCGCGCAACGTCGACCACCTGGCCTGCACGGTCGCCGACCTGGACGAAGCGGAACGCTTCTGCACCCAGGTCCTGGGCGCCGAACAGATCTACCGGACGACAGCCGACCTCACCGACCCTGACCTGGCCGCGGCCCTGGGCGTGCCGCGGGGAGGCACCCTGCACCAAACGGCCCTGCGCATGGGTCCTACCGACAACATCGAGCTCAACTGCTTCCCTGACTCGCCCGGCGCGCGCCGCGCGTGGCCCCGCAACAGCGACGTGGGCGGCAACCACCTGGCGCTGTACGTGGACGACGTCGACGCGGCGGCCGCGTATCTGGCCGCGCAGCCGGGCTGTACGGTGCTCGGCGCCCCCGAGACCATCCCAGCGGGCCCTCTGGCCGGCGACCGCTGGGTGTACGTCCGAACCGGAATCGGGCTGTACATCGAGGTGGTGCACATGCCTGACGGAACCCTGCCCTATGAGCGCGGCACCGCCGCCAGACGCCGTCCTGCCGGTGGTGATCGATGGTGGAACCGTTGAGCGCCCGGCGAGCCCTGGCATCGCATCCGGCCGGCGACAGAAAGGATGCCCGGTGGCCACGCTGACACCCGTTGATCCGGAACTCCTGGCCACGGCCGTCGTCACGACTCTGGCCGTCGACTTCGACCCGCAGGCCCGTGAGGCCAGCATCTTCTACTGGGAACGGGGACTGCGCTACCGCCGAGCGGTGGTGGAGGCGGCCGAGCGGACCCAGGACGAGACCGTCACCCGCCTGGTCGGCGAACTGCGCGCGGGCCCGGCCGACCCGGCCCTGCACCTCGCCCTGCGCAGGCGGCTGATCCAGCTCGCCGGCGACGGGCCGGCCCTCGGCACTCTTTTCGCGCGGGCGTGGGAGGCAGAGTCCAACTCACGCCTGGGCTACCACTTGGGCCGGCACTACGCCGCCACCGGCCAGGCCGAGGTCGGGGCGGCGCGGCTCGCCACCCTGACCCCGGGCGAAGGGCTCAGGCCCGGCGACGCTCCCCAGGTGCTGGTCGTGGTGCCGTTCCGCCAACAGGGCTCAGGGCCGCGGCTGCGCAACCTGCTGGCCTGTCTGCTGGCGCTGCGGGACCAGTCCGTACCGCGCGCCTTCTACCAGGTCACGGTCGTGGAAACGGACGAAGGCCCGCGGTGGCGTGACGTCATCCTGCCCCGTACGGACCATTACCTCTACGCGTACAAGCCCGGCCCTTTCAACAAGTCCTGGGCGGTGAACGTCGGAGTGGTCAACACTCCCGCCCGGGCGGAGATCATCTGCATCCTGGACGCGGACGCCTTGGTCGACCGCGACTTCATCGCGCGGAACGTCGCCCGCTTCCACCAGCCCGGCGTCATGGGGCATCTCAGTTACCGCGACATGTGGTGCCTCGATGAGTCAGCCACCGCCAAGGCCATCGAGGAGCGGCTGTGGCGGCGTGCCGCCGAGGTGAACGCGGACCGACTGCGGGCCTTCGTGCTGCGGCGACCGCCTGGGTGCTGCGTCTGGGTACGCGCAAGCGCCTTCCACCGGGTCGGCGGGATGGACGAACGCTTCGAGGGCTGGGGAGGCGAGGACAACGACTTCGCTTACCGGATGGACATCAACTCCGCCTTCGACCACTACCACGATCCCCTGCTGCACATGTACCACCCGTCCTCCGCAGTGCTGCGCGCGGACGGCGAACTGGTCAACGCCCACATACCCGCGTTGAGCTGGGGACCTTCCTCAGTACCCATCGGCGACGTCCACCGGTTCACGCACACGACCGGAACCGGCCACCGGCCCGAGCGAAAGGAAGACAGTCGTGTCTCGTGACGTCCCCGTTCTGGACCTGACCGAGTGGCGAACGTCGGGCCCTGCGCGCCGCTCGGAGATCGCCGCGGCGCTGGATACCGCCCTGCGTGAAACCGGGCTCTTTCTCCTGCGCGGCCACGACGTTCCGCCAGAGCTCACCGAGCGCATGCGTACGCAGGGACGGGTGTTCTTCGCCCTGCCCACCGAGGTGAAGCGGCAGTACGCGGTCAGCCGCCCCTACGACAACGGCTGGCGTGGCCTGGGCGCGCTCGACGTCGGCGCCGTGAACGGGCAGGCCGGCGCACCCGATCTGCACGAGGCGTATCACGTCGGTCCCTCCCACCGCACCGGCGACCCGTCGTACGACGCGACGTACTACCCGCACAACAAGTGGCCGGCGGAACAGCCCGGACTGCAGGGCACAGCACTGCGGTACACCGGCCACATGACGCGGGTGGCCCACGAGGTGCTCGGTGTCCTCGCGGCCGTCCTCGGCCTGCCGGCGGATTTCTTCACCGCCAGATCGCAGCGGGCGACATGGACCCAGAACGTCAACTGGTATCCCTCGCTTCGGGCCGTCGGCGGCGTGGTGGAAGGACAGATGCGGGTCGGTCCGCACACCGACTTCGGCACGCTGAGTCTCCTCGACCGCCAGCAGGGCGTCGGCGGGCTGGAAGTCTGGAACGAGGCGGACGGCTGGTTCGAACCGCCCTTCGAGCCGGGCACCCTGGTCGTCAACCTGGGCGACCTGATGCGGCTGTGGACGGACGGCCGTTGGCGCTCACTGCGGCACCGGGTGCTCGCGCCCAGCGACAAGGCTCCGGACGAGGAGCTGGTGTCCCTGGTCTACTTCTTCGAGACCGATCCTGACCTGGAGGTCGTACCGCTGGCGGCGCCCGCGGGAGGCGGCCGGGGGATGAGCCCGGTCATCGCCGGCGAATCGATTCTGGAGAAGGTCCGAGGGTCTCTGACGCTCGAGGAGAACAGCATCCGGTGATCATCGGGCTCGAAGTCACCCATCGAACGAGAACAGGACTGATCCCTTGCGGATTGTTGAGTGCCACTACGAGTTCACCGGCTTCGACGACAGCCTCGTACGAGCAGGGACCTCGGTATATCTCTGGAACCTGGTCCGGAAGTTCCGGGATGCCGGACATGAGATATGCGCGATCACTCCGGCCCACGGTCTGCTCGACTACCTGGCCGCAACCCACTCAGTCGAAGAACTACCGTGGGCGATCGACGAAGAGGTACCGATCCGCCTGGATCCCGGCATCTGGACCGGCCACCCCGAGACCGTTCATCTCCGCCTCTCCGTTCGCGCAGCGCGGATCACGGTGGATGGCATCCCCATCGTCTTCTTGCGCGGCGGTCTGCTCGATCTGTACCCGGACACCCGTTACCCGCCGGCCGAACTCGAAGGCAAAGACCTCGACTTCCTGAAACCGCTGGCTTTCCAGATCGCCGCCGCCCGTTACCTGGCGGACCACGAACCACCGGGAACGGTGGTGCACCTCCACGAGCCCCGAGACCACTACCTGCTACCGGCCGCACTCTCGGACCGCGGGCTCACTGTGGTGTCCACGGTGCAGACCAACCATCCGGTGAACCAGAAGGTGTACGAGCCGACAGCGCGGGCGGTCCTCGACCACTTGGGCGCCGACACCTCGGTGCTGGACGGGCTCGCCGATCCGCCGCTGGAGTCCTACCTGCACCAGGCGATGCGGTCATTCCTGCCGCGCACCGCGCCCTACGCCGACCACATCACGGCGTCGGCGGCGAACTACGTCAGCACGCTCGCGATCGTACTGCGCGCCGTCGCGGCCATGGACTTTCTCTCCGAGGGTCAGCTACAGCACCTGCTCACGCAGGGCGGCACCCCGTTCGAGCAGCTCTTCGGAAAGCTCGCCATCGCGCGTGAACTGCGCAGGCACAAGGACCGCCTGGTCGTATGCGGGTGCGCCATCGGCGATGAGTGGCGGGCCGTCGAGCGAACCGGCGACCGGCGCCGTCGAACGCTGCACGCGCTGGGCCTGGACCCCGGCCTGCCGACCATCTACCACAGCGGGCGCTACGCGCTGCAGCACAAGGGCCAGCAGGAAGTGATCCGGGCCGTCGCGCGACTCCTGGATGACGGTGTTCACTGCAACGTGCTTCTGCACTTCCTGACCGCGCGACCGCTCGACAACCCCGAGCTCGCCGACCTGGCGTCCCGGCACCCCGACCTCGTCCGGGTCCGGACCGAGGCGAGGGCGACGACCGACCTGATGGACTGGGCGCTCGCGAGCGATCTGTCGGTGTTCCCGTCCAAGTTCGAGTTGGACACGTTCCTGATGGCGATGGGCGAGGCCATGGCGGCGGGAACGATCCCGGTGGCCACGGCGCAGCGGGGAATGGCGCACTTCCAGCACGCGTACGACCTCGAGTCACCGGGAGCCGCCGGCCTCGCGGTCCGGCGTTCGTTCCGGGTCGATGATCCGCTGCTGACCCAAGAGGTATATGAGGGTCTGCGCCATCTGGTGAAGCTGATCGATACCGATCCCGAGCGCGTGTCCGCCCTTCGCGCGCGATCGGTGGCGGTGGCACGCCGATTCACCTGGGACGCCGTGGCACGACGGTTCCTCTTGTTGTTCGAGGCTTGCCTGAGAGGCGCGGTCCCCGCGACCACGATGGGGACGACGTTTCCCGACGTCGCGGCGGACGCACCGGCTGCCGAACCGTGCGGAGCCGCCGTACGCAAGGCGGACCTGGTCTCCGTTCGGTGGGACAGCACCGAAGCCACGCAGGTTGAGGTCGTGTTCCCTGGTTCTCCACCGGAGATCGTGGCGCTCGATCGGCAACCAGACGGCTCGTTCGCCGCCGACATTCCGTATCGGGGCACCTCACGGCTCGCGATGCTCGTGACCCGGCACGACGGTGAGTTGGCCTGGGCGGAACTGGCCGTCCCATAGATCCAGGTACACCCCTTCTTACACGCCGTTGCGCACGAGGATTCGAGATGGACATGCTGACGACCAACCACAAGGCAGACTCAGCCAAGCTGCGCCTGGCGCTGATCGGGACGGGAAACATGGCCCGCCGATTCCTGCGGCAGTTGCCGGACAGCCGGCGGTGCACGTTGCGTGCGATAGGCGATCGCGATCCTGATCAGGCCCGAGCGCTCGGGGAGGAGTTCGGCGACCTCTGCGAGGGCGACCTGATCTACGGCACCGAAGATCACGCGACCACCTCTGATCAGGTGGACGCGGTCTACATCGCGACCGTCCACACCACCCACGCCCAGCTCACCATGCGTGCGATCTCCGCCGGCAAGCACGTCCTGTGCGAGAAGCCGCTGACCGTCAACCACGCACAGGCGATGACCGTCGTGGATGCCGCGCAGCACGCCGGGGTCCGCCTGGTCGAGGCGATGATGTTCCGCTTTCACCCGCAGATGGCGGCGATCCGCGATCTCGTGCGCGACGGCGAGATCGGGGAGGTACGTCACATCGACGCGGGATTCGCGTTCTTTGTACCTTCCGCCCCGAACACGGCCACCGAAGTCAGCGCCGACCTGGTCATCGAAGATGCCGGCGGGCTCGACGGGCGGCTGTTCGATCCGAACCTCGCCGGCGGCGGGATCCTTGATGTCGGGTGCTATCCGATGTCGATGGCGCGGGCGATCGCGGGCGCCGCGGCCGGAGTCGACTTCCTGGACCCGGTGAGCCTCACCGGCGATGGGAGCCTCAGCGACGGCGGTGTCGACGAGTGGGCGACCGCGCAGTTGTGCTTCGGCAACGGGGTGACGGCGTCCGTACGGGCGGGTGTGCGGATGGTCGACAACAACACCGTGCAGATCGTCGGGTCGAAGGGCACGATCGAGATGCTCGACCCATGGGCGCTCTCGACGAGCCCGCGAGTCATCGTCCGCCGGGTCGGACACCTGCCACAGAAGCTGACATTCCCTGCGCCTGGGGCGTACGCCCTACAGGTGGACGCCTTCGCCAAAAGCATTCACGGCTCGGAGCCGGAGCAGATCAGCAACGCCGACTCCCTGGGCAACAGCGCGGCTCTCGACCGATGGCGCAGGGCGGTCGGGGTCTGCTACCCGTTCGAGCGGGACAACGCGACGATCCCAACGGTGTCCGCGCTGTCGCTGCGTGCACCCGCGCCGCCCGACGGCGTGGACCACGGCGGCGGCACCGGCCGGATCGAGGGCCTGAGCAAGCCGCTCTCGCGGATTGTCATGGGATGTGACCACCAGCCCGATCTTCCCACGGCGTCCGCGCTGTTCGACCACTACGTCACGCTCGGCGGCAACGTGTTCGACACCGCGCACTTCTATCTTGGCGGACAGGCCGAACGTCGTCTGGGCCGGTGGATTGCCAACCGTGGCATCCGTGACGACGTCGTGGTGATCGGAAAGGGCGCGCACACACCGGACTGCAACCCGGACGGGCTGACCCGTCAACTCCTGGAGTCGCTGGAGCGGCAGGGAACGGACCACCTCGACGTCTATCTGCTGCACCGCGACAACGAGGACATACCGGCCGACGAGTTCGTCGACGTCCTCAATCAGCACGCCGACGCCGGCCTCGTGCGGATTTTCGGCGGCTCGAACTGGTCGATCCGACGGGTGGACGAGGCCAACGCCTGGGCACGGGCCAATGACAAACGCGGCTTTTCGCTGCTCAGCAACTACTTCGGCCTGGCCGAACCCAACGAGTTGCCGTGGCCCGGCTGCCTGGACGCTTGCGACGCGGAATCGATCCGCTGGCTCACCGAACGGCAGTTGCCGCTACTCGCCTGGTCGGCCCGGTCCCGCAACTTCTTCACTCGAGCCGATCCTTCGGACCGGACGGACGCGATGCTGGTGCGGTGCTTCTACGGGCCGGAGAACTTCGAGCGGAAGCAGCGAGCTGAAAAGCTGGCCCGCGACTATGGCGTCTCGCCCTCGGCGATCGCCATGGGCTACGTCCTGCACCAGCCTTTCCCGACGTTCGCCCTGTACGGGCCGAAGACGCTCGAGGAGTCGAGAGCCGGCTTCAGGGCCGCCGAGGTTCACCTGTCCACCGAGCAGATCGCCTGGCTACGCGGCGACCGGCCGTGACCAGCGGCCGCGCACATGTAGAAGGGTGCGCAAGATCGCAACGAGAACAATGCTCTCGTGACAACCCCGGCGAACGGCAGCCGCAGCGTCAGGGGCCCTTCTTCTCCTCGTGGGCGCCGTCCACCATCCGGAACAGGGCATCGAGGCCCGCCCTGTTCTGCGCGATGACACTGTCGACGGCGACCGGGTCCATGCCATGCTTGATCATGAGCGCGGTCAGGGCCTCGACATACGCGTCGTACACCTCACCCGCGGCCTCGTCCGGATCGATCGGCTTGCGCGCCGACTTCTCCAGGCTCTTGTTGAGATGCTTGACGAACTCGCTCTCCAGCACCCCCATCGCCTGGTCCGCGACGAACTGGGAGACCGGCTTGTTGAACAGCTTGTCCAGCGGGATGAGGCTGACCGCGAGGCCGACGCCCTCCTCGATCCACATCTCCTTCTTGGCGCGGGCGTCGAGCCCGTCCTTCTCCGCCATCTTGTAGATCCCCTGATAGAGCGCCACGCTCCCGGCGTCCCTGAGCATGGCCTCGAACAGGCCTCCGCCGGGCCCCATCTTCTTGGGGTCGAACTTCATCCTGCCCAGGTAGGCCAGCGTCGGGCTGCGTGCCAGTAATGCCTGGTTCTCCCGCTTGATGACCAGGCGCGGCTCGTCGTGCTGCACGAGCGCGCCGAGAAAGCGGTGGATGTGCGCGAGCTCGACATCGTCGGGCAGCATGAGCCCGCCCTTCGGCAGCGGCAGCTTCCCAGCCACCAGGTTCGGCCTTTCCTCATCCGGCCGGACCCCCAGCTGCGGCGGGGGCGGCTTCATGTTCGGCGGCCTGAACTCACCCTCCTGCAGGGGAACCTTCTGATCCCGGGCCCAGGCCAGGGCGTGCAGGTACGCGGCCGACTCGTAGAAGGGCAGGAACTTCTCCGTGACCAGCGCGGCCAGTGCCTTGTCGTCCTTCAAAGCCTCGTGGAAGGGGCCCTTGTGGCCGTGCTTGATGAGGTTGCCCCAGACCTGCGGGGCGAGCTCGGGATCGGGGCCGTTCTTGTCGAGCGCGCGGCCAAGAGCGTACATCGCGGACTGGCGGAACGGCGCGGCATTCCACACGTTCTGCGCCAGCAGGCCCTTGGCGTACGTCTCGTCCGCGAGGATCCGCTGCAGGGCGACCGGATTCCGCACCAGGCCCTTCATGACCTCGATGTTGCCCTTGCCCTTGCCAGCCGGGTCGGTCCGCCCCCCGGTCTCCGACAGGTCGCGTTTGGCCAGCTCCACGATCGTCTGGGGATCCCAGACGCCGTCCTGCGTGAGCATGCCGAGCAGTTCCAGCTCGTCCACAGGGACGTTGCCGGGGTTGAAGGAGTCGCGGAAACGCTTGTCAATCAGTCCCTGGTGGCTGACCGTGGCCAGAATCTGCCGGAGTGCCGCGAAACGGTTGACGCCGTCCGTCCCGTCGCGGTCCGACTTCGTGCCATGGGCCAGCTCCGCAAGCTTGGCGGGGCCGAGCGCGCGCACGAGCGCCGCGGCGAAGTCGGGGTCGTTGGAGTACCTGGACACCTGCTCCCATGCCTGCCCGGACAGGGCGTCCCCGCCCTTGCCCGCCTGGAAGGCTCGGGCCAGCTCGGCGGCCTTCTGCTGGGCCTCCTGGACGGTGGCGAACTGGCCGAGCGACTCGCCCGGGACCTTGGGCGTGCGCGTCAGGCCGTACACGCGGCCCTCGCTGGCGAGCTGTTGAGCCATGCTCTGGCGGCGCTGCAACATCGGGTACTGCGAGTCCACCCAGCCGCCGACGGCCTTGAGCGCGCCGAACCCGGCGGTGGGCAGGCCCACCTTGGCGAAGGCGGCCTCGAGCCTGGGCACATGGGTGCTGATCTGCGTGCGGGCGTTGGCGATGTCGCGGTTCATCGCCGCCATGAGGGCCGGGTCGATCCCGTCGAAGTTCTTGGGGGGCATGGTCCCGTCACAACCCGTACCGGCGCCGGATCTTGTCGGCCTCCTCCGGGGAGACCTTCTCGGGCGTCCTGGCCAGTCTGTCCGTCAGATCCTCGTACGCGCGGTCCACGGCCTTCTTGGTCTTGGCGTCGTTGGCATCGAGGGCGCGGGCGAAGGCTGTGGCCGCGGCGCTGGTCCACACCTTGCCGCCGGCCATATTCCTGGTCGGTCTGTCGAGGCCGTTGCGGAGCGCTGGCCGTACTGACTCCATCTGGCGTTTCAGCTGCACCAGATAGACATGCATCGGGTTGTCCACCTCAGCCACCGCAGCATCCTAACGGGGAAAGATCACGGTCTATCGGGCGAGTTCCTGACAACTTCGTGAGTCACCTCGGGGAAATCGAAAGATTGTCATGATAAGGGAGGGGCGCCAGACGTTTGAGTAGTTCATTGAGATCGGCGAGGAGCTTTACGATTGTCCCCATTCCGCATCGCCGAGTGGAGGCTGCATGCGCACGTCCCTGACAGCCCTGACCGCGAGGGGCCTGCAGAGCCTGGTTGTCAGCGGCGGAGAGGCCGCCACGGTCGCCGACGTGACGGCCGCCCTGCGGCGCACGCTGGGCGTCCCCGCCGGGGGCCTGTGGGCGGGCGGCCGGCCGCTCGACCCGCGAACCCTGGCGCGCGCGGCCCTGCGCGACGGCGACGTCATCGCCTTCAACCCCACCGCCGCCACCGCCACCGTCCGCGGCCAGGAGCCGCAGGGCCTGTTCGAGGTACGGGTCAGTGGCGGGCCTTCGGCCGGCGAGGTGCACCCGTTGTCGCCGGGCCTGGCCACCCTCGGTTCCGGACGCTGGTGCACCATCACCGTTGAGGACGCCACGGCGCCCGACTGCGTAGCCGAGATCAGGGCCGAGGCGCCAGGCCGGATCGTGGTCGCGCCGATGGCCGACGGGGTCACGCTCGACGGCCGGCCGCTCTACGAGCCGGAGCCGTGGCCGTACGGAGGCGTGTTGAAGGCCGGGCTGAGCGTGCTCACCCTGCACCCGCCGGGGCCGCCCGACGCCCATGTGACGCCGCTGCCCGAAGGCGGGCTGGCCTACAACCGGCCGCCCCGGCTGGACGGCCCTGTAACGGTGCGCACGGTCGAGGTGCCCATCCGACCGCCCGGACCCGAGCATCATCGCCTGCAACTGCTGTCCAGCCTGGTGTTCGGCATCGGCGGCATCGTCCTGGCGTTCGTCATGGACACGCCCTGGTTCCTGCTGATGACACTGCTCACGCCGGCCTCACTCATCGCGCAGTGGTGGAGCGACAAGCGGTACGGCAAGAAGCAGCACCGGCAGGCCATGAAGGACTACCGGCGGCGCCGCGCCGAGTTCGACACCCACCTGGAAGAGCTGCGCCGGGCCGATGAGGCAGGCCGCCGGGCCGAGTTCCCCGACCCCGCCGCGACCATGCTGGCCGCCGTCGGGCCCAGGCAGCGGCTGTGGGAGCGGCGCCTGCACGACGCCGACACCCTGCACCTGCGCGTCGGTGTCACGGACCTGCCCGCCAAGATCGAGCTGGTGCCCGAGCGCAACGCGTCCGGCTCCGACGACCTGCCACCCGTGCCCGTCTCTCACGCCGTGCCCATCGTGGTGCCGCTGCCGCAGGCCGGGGTGATGGGCGTCACCGGCGACCGGCCGCCCGCCAGGTCACTGGCCCGCTGGCTGGTCGCCCAGGCCGCGGCCCTGCACAGCCCGCGCGACCTGAGCATTGTCGTGCTGTCGGCCGATCACGAGGGTGAGGCGAACTGGAGCTGGGCCCGCTGGCTGCCGCACTGCGCGCCGCGCGACGGCGAGGAGTGCCTCGCGCTCGTCGGCAATGACCCGGAGACGGTCGCCCGCCGCGTGGCCGAGCTCATGGCCAAGATCGGCGCCAGGCGGGAGCGGCAGGCGCAGCTCGGGCTCGGCGGGGCGTTCGCCTCCGGCACATTCGCGGCCGGCGGGTACGCGGGCGCGCAGCCGTACAACGTGCTGGTGGTGCTCGACGGCGCCCGCGCGCTGCGCGGGCTGCCGGGCGTGCCCCAGTTGCTGCAGCTCGGGCCCACGGTGGGCGTCTACTCGATCTGCGTGGACGACGACCAGCGCCTGCTGCCCGAGGAGTGCACGGCCGTGGCCGTGTGCGAGAGCCCGGGCACGGTACGCCTGCGCGGCGGCCCCGCCGAGCACGCGGCCCCGGCGATCGCCGACCTGGTGAGCCCGCGATGGTGCGACCGGGCCGCCCGCGCCATGGCGCCGCTGAGGGACATCGGCGGGCAGGACGCCGAGGCGGCCATCCCCGACTCGGCCCGGCTGCTCGACCTGCTCGGCATGCCGGACCCGGGCCCCGGCCTGATCGCGGAGCGGTGGCGGCGTGACGGACGGGCGACCCGGGTGCCGATCGGCGTCGGAGCCGACGGGCCGTACACAGTGGACCTGAAGGTGGACGGGCCGCACGGACTCATCGCGGGCACCACCGGCGCGGGCAAGTCGGAGCTGCTGCAGTCGCTGATCGCCTCACTCGCGGTGGCCAACCGGCCCGACGAGATGACGTTCGTGCTCATCGACTACAAGGGCGGCAGCGCCTTCAAGGACTGCGCCAAGCTGCCGCACACCGTCGGCATGGTCTCCGACCTTGACGGCCACCTGACCGAGCGGGCGCTGGAGTCGCTCGCCGCCGAACTGCGCCGGCGCGAGCACCTGCTGCTGCGCGCCGGCACCAAGGACATCGAGGACCACAACGAACTGCGCGACCTGCCGCAGGGCCGCACGCTCGAAGCGATGCCGCGCCTGCTGCTGGTCATCGACGAGTTCGCGGCCATGGTGGCCGAGTTGCCCGACTTCATCACGGGCCTGGTGGACATCGCCCGGCGGGGCCGCTCGCTCGGCGTGCATCTGATCCTGGCCACCCAGCGTCCCGGCGGCGTCGTGACCCCCGACATCGCGGCCAACACGAACCTGCGCATCGCGCTCCGCGTGACCAGCGGCGACGAGTCGGCCGACGTGATCGACTCGGCCGGGGCCGCCGCCATCTCCAAGGCCACGCCGGGCCGCTGCTACGTGCGCTCGGGGGCGGCCTCGCTGCACTTGGTGCAGTCCGCCCGGATCGGCGGCCGGCGGCCGAGAGAGGGGCCGGCGGTGGGCGAGCCCGTCCGGGTGGAGCCCGTCGGCTGGCAGCGCCTCGGCCTGCCGCTGCCCGCGCCGGCCGAGACCTCCGAGGACGACGGCGGCATGGTGACCGACCTGGCCATCCTCGTGGACGCCATCGCCGAGGCCGCTCGGGGCCTGGGCATCGAACGGCAGCGCAGCCCGTGGCTGCCGCCGCTGCCGAAGACGGTGATGCTGGACGACCTGCCCGTTCCCGCCGCAGGGCGCTCCGGGGTGTCGCCGCTGCCGTTCGCGCTGGCGGACCTGCCCGCGCGGCAGGTGCGCCGCGTCGAGCACTATGACCTGGAGACCGCCGGTCATCTGCTCGTCATCGGAGCCGGTCGTACCGGACGCTCCAGTGTGCTGCGGGCGCTGGCCGCTTCCGCCGGGCGGCTGACTGATCCGGCCGACGTGCACATCTACGGCGTCGACTGCGGCAACAAGGCGCTGCTTCCGCTGGTGGGCATGCCTCACACGGGCGCGGTGGTGGGACGCGAATCGCCGGACCGGCTGGGCCGGCTCACGAACCGGCTGCTGGACGAGATCGCGGCCAGGCAGCAGTCGCTGGCCGCGCAGGGGTTCGCGGACGTCACCGAGCAGCGGGCCGTCGCTCCTCCGGGGCAGAGGCTGCCGTACCTGCTGGTGCTGTTCGACCGGTGGGAGGGCTTCACCGCCGCGTTCGACACCTACGACCAGGGCGTCCTGATCGACCAGTGGCTGCAGATCCTGCAGGAGGGCGCGGGAGCCGGGGTGAAGGTGGTCGTCACCGGCGACCGCAGCACGCTGATCGGGCGGGTGTCCACGCAGTTCGACGACCGCCTGGTGCTCAAGCTGACCGATAGTTCCGACTACTCCTACCTGGGACTCAAGGCCCGTGACGTGCCCGAGGACCTGCCGCCGGGGCGGGCCTTCCGCGCGGCATCGGGACTGCGGGAGGTGCAAGTGGCGCTGCTGGACGCCGACCCGGCCGGTTCTGCGCAGGTGGCCGCGCTGCACGAGGTGGCGAGGCGGGCGGGGCAGCGGCACGCGGGGCAGCCGAGAGCGCGGCGGCCGTTCCGGGTGGACGCGCTGCCGGGCCAGATCGACCTGGCGGGCACGCTGGCGCTGGCCGAGGTCCCGCCGCCGGACGACGCCGTCGTGGTGGGCGTGGCCGGGGACACCCTCGGCGAGCGGTACTTCCGCGCCGCCGAGCACGGCCCCGCGCTCGTGGTGGCGGGCACTCCGAAGTCGGGACGGAGCACGGCCCTCGCCACCATGCTGGCCTACCTGGTGAAACGTGGCTGGCAGCCGGCGATCGTGGCGCCGAGGGCGAGTCCGCTGCGGGGGCTGGGGGTGCCCGCCACGTTCGGCGCGGACGCGACACCGGATCAGGTGCGGGCGGCGTTGCGGGGTCGCCACGTGCTGGTCGTGGACGACCTGGAGCTGCTCGGCACGGACTCGGAGCTGGCGTACTGGCTGACCGAGCACGTGGGTGAGATCCGCGACTCGGGCAATCTGGTGATCGCGGCCGGCAGCGCGGACGACCTCGACTCGATGTACTCGGGGCCGATCGTGGCGATGAAGAAGTCCAGGTCAGGGCTGCTCCTGCGGCCGAACAGCGTAGGGCAGGGCGATCTGTTCGGCATCACGCTGCCGCGCAGCGCGGCCACCGGGATGGCCCCCGCAGGGCGAGGACTGCTCGTGCGCGGGGGCTCCTGGGAGCAGATCCAGGTGGCCACCCCCTGACGCGCCCGTCCGTCTGCCGGGTGGCGTCACGCGGCGGAGCCGCCACCCGGCAGGCGGTCAGCCGCCGCTGCCGGTGGCGGCCGCGATGGCCTGCTTGTTCTTCTGAATGCCCTGCTGGGCTTCTTGCAGCTCACGCTGCAGGTCGTCGAAAGAGCGCTTGAAGTTCTCCCACGCGCTCTTGAACTTGTCCGCGTTCGGCCCCGACCAGGAGGCCGGGATCTTGTTGGCCTGCGCGTCGAGTGCCCGCTTCATGGCCTGCGCCGCCTCGGCCTGCTGGGAGAACGCCTTAGCCATGGCCTCCATGTCCGGGAGGATTCCACCGACCTTAGCTGTCATCAATCGCACCTTTCATTTTCTGGCCCGAAGGTAGTAATACACCACAACTTTCGTGGCTGTTGATGGTTTGCCATGACCAACCAGATCGAGTCCGACATCTCTACATAAATCCGGACAAAGCTCGCCGAGCGGAGGCAATTTCGCGGCCCTCCGCCGGAAAGTCCCGCACCAAAAGGGGCGCATTCCGCCACATCATTCACTTTTGTTGCTACGTTTGCACGAGTGATGGCGCAGGCACGCCCGCTCCAGGGCGACGATCCGGCCGTCCTCGGCGGGTACGAACTCCACGGACGCCTCGGCGCGAGCCCGCGAGGCGTGGTCTACGCCGGGCGGCGCGACGGCATGGCGTACGCCGTCAAACTGCTCAACCTACGGGCCGCCGTTCCACCGCTCCTCCCCGCGATCCCGTCGATGTGCGCGGCCCACGTCGTCGAGACGGGGCTGGCGGGCGAGCGGCCCTACATCGTGAGCGAACTCGTCGAAGGGCCTTCGATGTCCGCCGTCGTGGAGGCGGACGGGCCGCGGGGCGGCGAGAAGCTCGACCGGTCCGCCCTGGGGATGCTGGCCGGGCTGGGGGCGCTCCACCAGGCGGGCGTCGTACACGGGAACCTGCACCCGGGAAACGTGGTCTGCGGTCCACAGGGCCCGGTGATCGTGGACTACGGGGTGGCGCGCGGAGGCGTGCCCGCCTTCTCCGCTCCCGAGCAGGTGGCGGCGGACGAGTTCACGTTCGCGGGCGACATGTTCGCCTGGGCCTCGACGATCGTGTACGCGGCGACCGGACGCCCGCCGTTCGGCGACGGGGACACCGCTGGGGTGTTCCATCGGATCCTGCGGGACGAGCCGGACCTCGGTCGGCTCTCAGGGTCGCTCCGGCAGGTGGTGGCCGCGTGCCTGTCCAAGGACCCTGCGGCGCGGCCCCCTGCCCATTCCGCCCAGCAGATGCTGATCGGCGGCATGCCGTCCGCGCCGGCCCCGGCGACGGCCTCGAAGCGTCCACCGGCCCGGCCACAGACGCCGAAGAAACGACGGGACCTGCGTATCCCCATAGCCGCGGGCGCCATGACCGTGCTCGTGATCGCCGCCGTGACAGGATGGCTGACGCTGCGCGAGGAGCCGCCGCTGCGGACGGAGGCGCTGGCGGGCAGCGTCGAGACGACGAAGAGCCCGTCGCAGTCGCCGTCCACCCGGGAACCGACCACCCGGCAGCCGACGCGTACGCGCAAGGCACAACCGCAGAGCACCGTCACCGTGCGCGAGCCCTCTGTGGCAAGAAGCCCCGACTCGCGCCCTTCCAGGAAACCCACGGCCGAGCCCACCCCTGAACCCACGCGATCCACCCGGAACCGGCCCACCTCCGAGCCGGAACCGTCCCCCACCCCCACCCCCACCCCGACGCCCACGCCCTCGGATGCTCCCGTTCCGACGCGTTCGGAGCGGGCCTCGCCCACCCCGGCCACCGCCAACAAGGCAGGATCGGTGCACGCGGGAGTCAAGATCTGGAAGAGGGTCAACCCGTTCTCGGACAACGTGGGGGTCACCCCGTCGGGCGCGCGCATCTACGCGACCTGCAAACGCTGGGGAGCCGACCAGCGATGGTGGTACTGGGTGAAGGTCGACAACGGCGTCACCGGTCACGTTCCGGGCAGCAACACGAACATCACGCACTCATGGCTCAACAAATGCGGCTCATGATCGAGAACATCGCGGCCGTGAGAGGCTGATCGGGCGGCTTGCGGGACCCAGGCTCAGTTGCCGGCCGATTTTCGGATCAGCGGTTGTCCGGCCAGCGCCGTACGCGGTACGGGAGCCAGCAGTACATGCTGCCGACCCGGACGGCCAGGTGCCGTGCGGCCAGGGTGGCCAGAACGCGCGCGGGCGCGTTCGCGGCGGCGTCGCCTTCGTTCAGCGCTTCGATGACGCGGAGGTAGTCAGATTGGGTGATGGTGAAACGCCGCATGCCGCCCCATCGGCAGTCTCGTACCAGGAGAAAGCCCGGACCCCGACGCCAGATGAGCCGGCCGGTCACATACGCGTTCCGCCAGTGCCGGAGCGCCTCGGTCTCCCCCGACACGATCTCCAGCGGCGGATAGAGATGGCTCATGACCTGCCAGGAGACATCACCTCCGAGCCGTAACCGCCACTCCGTCACGATCCCCAGGGCGGTCAACTCGCGAACGAGGGCGAGGCTTCGCACCGCCGCCACTTCGTCCGTGCCGGACTCCACATCGACGACGTCGTCGAACGTCACCTTGCGGCACCCTTGCCGGAACAGCTCCAGCGCGCAGGCGGAAGGATGCCCCCTGAGCTGCCTCGTCCCCAAGGACATGCCGGTCACGGCAATGGCGTCGCGGTGGTAGTCGCGCCACAGCGTGGCCTCTCGCCCGTTCATCGTGGCCTCCTGTGTCGTCAGGCGCGTGGCATCGAGGGCTCGGGGCGCCCGGTCTCGTGGGCGTCGACGGCGGCGCCAACGCGCAGCAACTCCCCGTTGACCGCCTCCGGCACGACGTGAATGATCTGGCCGTCGTCCTCGAAGATCAGGCCGAGCGCACGCCATCGTCGCAGCAGTCCTTCGAGGTCGGGCAGTGAGATGTCCCGGCCGCACTGTGCCGAGAGCTTGCTCACCAGCGACTGTACTCGGCGCGGCTGCTCCAGCAGCCGGAAGGCGGCGCACTCCACCGGATCGTCAATGACCAGGACCGTCCAGTCGAAATGTGCCCGGCGGCTCACGAGAACGATGCGATGGCCGAGGTCGCACTGGGTGAGCCGGCTTTTCCGCGCTTCGTCCCGCCAGCCGTCCAGCACCTCTCTCAGCCGGTCGGCGGCGTTCTCGTCGATGCCGCGGGGCGCGGCGTCGAAGATGTAGGAGATGTCCAGCAGTTCCTCTTCTGGAAGGCCGTAGATCAGGCTGTTCTGCGCCGTCGGTTTCAGATCCGCGAAGCCGAGCTCCGGGCGGTCGAAGTAGGGGCTGAACCGCTCGATGGCGATCCGGTTCACGGTCTCCGGGGGCATGAGATGGTGCAGGGCGGGGATCTGGGCGAGGACCGTCTCGTAGTCCTGCGAGGTCTCGCCGGGGAAGCCGTACAGGTAGTTCCAGGAGGTGACGACGCCGGCCGTCGAGGCGTCTCGGAGGAGGCGGACGTTCTGGCATCCGCTGACCCCCTTGTCCATCAGGCGCAGCACGTGGCTGCTGAGGCTCTCGATCCCCGGCTGGACGGTCACGATGCCCGCCTGGGCGAGGAGTCTCAGCTGATCCAGGCGCAGGTTGGACTTGATCTCGTAGTGGAAGCGCAGGTCGTAGCCCGACTCGATGAGGCTGGGCACGAGCGAGGAGAGATAGGACATGTCGAGGATGTTGTCCACGACGCAGACGTCCAGGATCTGGTGCCGCCGTGCCAGCGTCACGATCTCGTCGAAGAAGGTCGCGGGGCTCTTGCTGCGGAACTGCATGAAGGACCCGTTCAACCCGCAGAACGTGCAGTGGTGTTTCTCTCCCCACCAGCATCCGCGGGCCGCCTCGACCACGAGCACGGGAGCAGCCCAGTTGGCGACCCGCGACGGCGCCCACTGGTCGAAGTAGGCGTCATAGTCGGGCATGACCATGTCGGACGGGGAGAGCGGTCGCATCGTCATCGCGTTGGCGACCGAAGTGCCGTTCGCGTCACGCCAGCAGAGGCCGGGCACGTCGAGGACGCTTCCCCCGTCCCGGATCGCGCCAAGGACCTGCGGGAACGCCAACTCCCCTTCACCGCGCACCACGAAGTCCACGAAAGGGTAGTTCCGGTGCAGTGCGGCTCCCTGCACGCCGTCGCAGTTGGCCCCGCCGAGCACGGTCACGATGCGGGGATCGAGCTTCTTGATCTCTCTGGCTGCGGCGAGCGTCGCAGCGTTCTGCTGGAACGTGGTCGTGAAGCCGACGACGTCCGGTTCCAGCGCCGCCACGCGTTCGGCGATGTCCCGGACGAACCGCCCGCTGAGGCCGTGCAGCACGCTGCTCGTCCTCAGCCGTTGATCCGAGACCCGCCCGGCCATCAGCTCCGCATAGTCCCCCACTCGCCATTCGTGAGTGTCATGGAGGCTTGAGGAGAAGACCCAGTCCCCGCATCCGAGAAAGTACGAGTCCTCCGCGTAGAACCGGTAGTCGGCCGAGCCGAACTCGTGGTGCTCGGCTATCCAGTCCGCATAGGCGATGTTGGCATAGAGCGTTTCGATCTCCACGTCCGGCATCGCCTTCGCGACGCTTCGCCGCAGAATTCCGAGCGCGATCGAGGGGAAGTCGACGACCGCCCAGGGCATGCTCACGAGGACAAGGCGCATCAAGGGCTCTCAGGTGTCTTCAAGGGCGGAAGCTGCTTGTGTGCCGCACGCGGCGGCGATGCCGGTCACCATGGCCACCGGTGCCACCGCGTGCGGAAACCACTCAGACGTGCGGGTACAGACTCAGGATGTCGTGATCCTCGAACACATGGGGCACGAGGTCGTCCGCTTCCTCAGCCGTGACGGCCTCGGTGTGCTTCGGGCACGGGTCGCCGGTCATCTCTCCTCCTGTGGGGTGTTGACGGTACGGCCGGCGGGGTCGTTCCCGCCTGCCGTCTTCGAGGGTGCCGTGGGGGTCGATGAGATCGCGGGCGCTCGTCCGCTCCAGTCTTCGGCCCAGGCGGGTGCCAGGGCCGGACCGGTGTCGTCGGGGCCTCCGCCGTTGTCGCCACCGGGCAGATCGCGCATGCGTACCAGCGGTGAGCACAGGAGCGGGATCACGCACAGCGCCGATCCGACTGCCCCTGCCCAGACGGCGGTACGCACGCCGAACACCTCTCCGATGAGACCGCCGGCGAGGGCGCCGAGCGGGAGAGCGCCGAAAGCGACCACGCGTATCGTGGCGTTCATCCGGCCGAGCAGGTCCGCCGGCGTCGTCGCCTGCCGGAAGCTGACCTGCGAGATGCTGTACATCACCACGCCCAGCACGTCGACGAAGAGCCCGACGGCGAACAGCCACACCCGCCAGCCCGGCTCGGTCAGCGGAATCAGCAGCGAACCCGGCGCGGCGACGAGCAGGGCGACCCAGATGAGCCGGGCCGAGCCGATCCGCCGGGTGAGCGGCCGCACCAGCACGACAGCGGCAAGGCCGCCGAGCGCTCCCGCTGCCATCAGGGTTCCGTAGAGCCCCGGGGACACGCCCACCTCGCGCACCATGAAGATCGCTTGTACGGACAGGAGCATGCTGGCCGAGAAGTTGGCGATCCCCATGCACAGCACGATCATCCGCAGGATCGGATGCGTGGCAACGAACCGGAGCCCCTCCCCTATCTCCTCGAACAGGCCGCGGCGAGCGGTGGGCCCAGGCACGCTCTCGGGGACGCGGATCCGTCCGAGAAACACCGCCGACAGGAGATAACCCGCCGCTGTGGCTAGCACCGTCAGCGGGGCGGTGATGAACTGCACCAGCCAGCCGCCCAACATCGGGCCACTCACCTCGGCGCCCGATCGCACGACCTCCAGCTTGGAGTTTCCGTCGACCAGGAGATCGCGGCCGACCAGGCTCGGCAGGTAGCTCTGGTAGGCGATGTCGAAGAACACGGTGGCGAGACCGGTGACGAGGGCGACGACATAAAGCTGCGCCATCGTGAGCGCGCCGACCCACCAGGCCAGCGGAATGGAGGCCAGCAGCACCGCTCGTGCCAGGTCGGCGACCATCATGATGGGACGTCGGCGCAACCGGTCCACCCACACCCCAGCCGGTAAGCTGACGAGCAGGTACGCCGCCCGCTCGGCCACGACCACCAGCCCGGTCTCGAACGGTGAGGCGCCGAGCGCCATCACCGCTACCAGGGGAAGGGCTACCAGGGCGACGTTGGATCCGATCTGGCTTGCCGTGTCGGCCGCGAAGAACAACCGAAAGCCCGGATTACGAAGCACGCTTCGGTCTGCCGAGATCCCGGTCACCATCGATCCGCCGGTCTCCTGTCACAGGGACTAGTAGCAACAAAGCTAACCGCCGAAGGCCAAGAAGAAAACCTTCCGATCCCTTCTTGTCGGTGAAAATCGGGCCTAAGGACCTGGCGCCTTCATCGCGTCCGGGTGTAGCGGCGATCACCCGCCGGCCAAGTCCTCGATCGTGGTCGGGCTGACCCCGGCGGCCTGGGCCGAACTACGGTCCGGGCGCTGGTGCTGCAACCGGTCATTGCGGAACACGGCCAGTTCGACGATCAGCGCGGCGAAGTCCTCCTCCCGCTGGACCGCTGGCCGCCGAGGCGGTCGCCACCGATCTGACCCGAAAATAGAAAGGGTGTAGCTCTATCTGAGCGAGTGGCTGAGCTGGGCGGGATCAGGCCTGGGCTGCTTGGACGAGTGGTCGTCGTCTACCGTGCGAGCAGACGCGCGAGACGGGTCTGCGCTTCGACTACCGCATTGACGTCAGCGTCCGCCAGGAGTAGGCGGCGGATCCGGCCAGAATAGTAACTCCGGTCAGCACGCCGCTCGCGACGGGCACGCACTCCAAGGCCGTGGCGGCGGCCAGCGCGAAACCGGCAACGCCGATCAGGATGAGGACCACGCCGGGGATCAGAAGGCCGCGTTCCCGCCAGACGGGCGCGAACGCGACGAAGTGCACGCCCGCCATGAATGCCAGCCAGGCCATGTTGACCTGCTCCGGCAAGCTCCAATTGCGGAGCAGGGTGAGCCCGGCAAAGAGCAGCGCGGCCTCAGCGGCGACGACGACGAGGACGTACCTGCGGCCGAAGAAGCCCTCCGCCGCATTCGGCTCCGCTCTCAAAGCGCCGCCCGACTGGGCGACCTTGACGCCGAGGAGCCACATGACGACGACACTGGTGAGGGCAACGGCGGCGAGCACGCGCAGGACAATTGCCAAGGATGAGCTGAGGGACTCGTTGACGCTAAGGAAGATGAAGACTGTCCCGATCACTGCACCGACGAATAGGGCCGACAATCGTTGCATAAGCGGCACTTTAGCGTGACGAGTCTTGCTCCCCCTGTGCCACCCGTAGCTCTGCTGCTTCCGGTTCGTTGGCGAGTCGTACGGGTCGATGAGTGTCTTGGCGATGCCCGCGAAGGGCCGTGACTTTATGGTGCGGAGGGCTGATGGTGTGAGCCAGGCACTCCGCCCTGCTCAGATGGGTGCGACTCGTTCTCAGTGGCTGGAGCGATCAAGCCGTGAGGGCATATCCGTCCTGGTAGCCGGTCTGATGGACACGCTCGTGTTGCCGGGCAAGGTGGTAACGCCAGCGCTCCTCCAGATGACCGTTGGCGACCAGCGCACGGAGCTTCAACACCGCTTCGGCCCCGGCCAGACCCCACCGCGCCCCGGCCAAGTCAAACCTGTCGGCGATCAGATGACGACACGCTGTGGGGTTCGGAAAGTCGTCGCCGCTGGTCAAGAGGCGTCGCGGTATCGCAGGCAGGTCTCGACCTCAGCCTGGTTGGGGAGGGTTCCTCATCCGAGCGGCGGTGTCCCAGTCAAGTAGGGATCGGCGACCGACACCCACGCCCCCACCGATGACGTCCACGATTTGGGGCAAGGCTGGTCGGATTCGAACCGACGTCCTCTGAGCTTCGCCCGCCGTCCTGCCCCGACGACGGGCCCGTACCGGTGCGAGATCCACGCCAGCGCCTCGCACCGGGGGGCATCAATTCAACTTACTCAGCCGGGGTCACGTCCCAGCCAATGTCACCGGCCGGAGTCGCGTCCCAGCCAATGTCACCGGCCGGGGTCACGTCCCAGCCAATGTCACCAGCCGGGGTCACGTCCCAGCCAATGTCACCAGCCGGGGTCACGTCCCAGCCAATGTCACCAGCCGGGGTCACGTCCCAGCCAATGTCACCGGCACTGGCGGCCGGCGCCATCGCCATGGTCGCACCGAAGAATGCCGCAGACGCGGCCAGAGAAAGAACGATTTTCTTGGTATTCACAGATTCTCCTAACTTTCCGATAAGTGGAACACTTTATACGTGTTCCCCGATTCGACTGAACCTGGCCAGGATATAGATATTCCATAATGTGCGTCAACTGCGGCGATCGGTTAATTCCCGCAAAGTGGAGAGGTTACAGAAAACCATCGCCCCGCGTACTCTCGCGGGTGCCGCCGGCAGCATCGAGTACGAAGCTGTTCCGGCGCACCGTTGCAGGTCCACTGGATGGCCCCAACCATTGGCCGTGCTGCCGTTCTCGATGGCGCCAGGAAAAGCGACGTCACACGAACACGGCCGAGGCGCCGCCAGTGCCGCGCCACCAAGCGATGTCGCCGGAACGACGACACCGACCGCCATGGCGATCGAGGCCTCCCCCACACCTTGTTCACCAGTCACCTTTCCGATAAATGGTCCGGCTTCAAATGAACCTTGATTTGGAGCTCCGCTTATTGTCGCTGTATCGATGTCGATGGTGGGCGCGAAAGGACAATGCCGCCTCGCGTGACGACCTGGTGCATCCACAATCGGCGACGGTGAATGCGGGCACAGGGCAGCACCGCGGAATCTTCGTCTTCACTGCTTCGTGATCAAAGCACACCAGCCAAACGGCCCGCTGTCCAATATCCACATTAGTCGATCATCGATATCGGATCGGATATCACGCCTGGCTCAGCATGCCTGGACGCCGCGCGATGGTCATGAACATCACATCCTCAACCAGCGGTGACGCGGTTCGTCGGGCGGCGTGGTCGGATCGCGACGGCTCAGCGTGTCCCGCTCGGAAACCCGGGTTTCGCGATGCGAGCTGGGGCTTTGCCGCGCGATCAGGTGCGGCTGCGACCATCGGCGAGGTCAGAATGCTCGCGACCTGCTCCAGGCTGGGCAGCCTGCCTGGGATTGGCGGGCCGGCGACTCAGACGGCCACAGATGCCACTGGCCATTTCGTGACGGCGAAGATCGCGATCGCCGCGATCAGGACCGTGACGATCACGCGGTAGTGCACAGCAAGGGCCGCGTGGGCACTGATTCATCGCGAGGGCGGACGTACGGGCTCTTCAGGGCCTGGCGTACGGAGTGCGGCAATGATCCAGGTCAGCCGCCCAGGACCATGGGAGCGCCGAGGAAAGCGAGGAGGGCGTTGATGTTCACCGGGGCTCCCATCACGCAGTCATGGGATCCAGTAAGCCGATCAGCCCGGCGTGTTCGGCCAGGTTCCAGCAGTTCTTGCGGTCGATGTCGGCCAGCAGCCCGCGCACGTAGGCGGTGGCGGTGCGGCGTGGTTCGACGCGGCCGAAGTGGCTGGCAATCCGGGCCATCAACTCGTTGAAGATGACCACCCAGCCGTCAGGATCTACGCTGTGGCCCGCGGCCACCGCACGATCTTTGGTTGGTCTTCACAAACTCCGAATGATCACGCAGTGGCCGTCGCCATGTGACCCCGATCCACCAGCGCCGGAGCCTTGCGGACGCCCCAGGCAAGGGCCACCTTGGAGTCTGCCTCCGACAGTACGCTGCTCATCTTCGTCGGAGTTGTCGGCGGCGTGGTCCTCCTCATCGTGCGGCCGGCAACCCGCGGCCGAAAGTAGAGGCGCTCGATCTGTACTGGCCTGCCTGGCAACGCCATCACCAGCCACGAGCCTCCAATGCCACTACCAGCGCAGATCCCGACCATGCTCTCAAAGTGTCACTGGCGTACCAAGCGCCGACCATGACCACACGCCTATCTGCATGGGCTGGAAGCGGTCCAGCCGCCTCGTCCGCCATCCACGGAGGACGAGGCGATCTTTTCCATCGCTGCCGTTACCCGAACAGACCGGCCGGCGGATCGGCGGGCAGCCCGATCGGGAAGATCCGCGTCTCACCACCGCAGCCGTCGAAGCCGGTGGTCACATTGGCCGCCAGCCAGCGGCCGTCCGGTGACCAGGCCAGCGGACCGCCGTAGATGCCGCCGCGGCGGCGCGTGACGATCTTGTGGTCGGCGATCCTCCAGACGCACAACTCGTGCTCACTGGGCTCGTAGTACCGGTTCGTGTCGACCGTTGCCGCCACAAAGGCGCCGTCCGGGCTCACCGCCAGACCAATCACCCGTTCCCCGACGTCGGCGATGGTGTCCACGATGCTCACGGTCGACGAATCCAGGACGTGGATATTCGAGTCCATGCCTGCCACGAACAGCCTGGACTCGTCCGCGGTGAAAGCCGCCGACTCGACGGTGAATTCCGGATCGTCCGCACCGACGGGCACGACGTCCTCAGCTCTGCCGGAATCGCTGACGAACGCGTCGAGCCAGTAGCCCTCGCCGTAATCCACGCGATAGCGGCCCGTGCGGGACCGGGCCTTCCCTGGTTGACGGGGGACGTCGACGGAGGCGCGCGCGGCCACGTCGTACGCCCACTGCCCGTCCCCTCGGAACCCCGTCAGCGCCACCACGTGCTCCCCGGGAACCCAGGTGAGTTGGGGGAAGAGCCCTGTTCTCACGCCGTCGACATCGGCATGCTCGGCCCAGTCGTCGGTGTTGTAGATCACCAGCCCGTCCTCGTCGCTGGCGACCGCCAGATAGCGGCCGTCGTCCGAGAAGGCGAGCCCACCCGGTGTGCCCGCCTCCTCGGACCGGCCCTCGAAGGGCATGAGCGTGACCGCGTCGCGCAGGTCCGGGACGTACGCAGCCTCCTCGCAGCGCACATCGTCGGCAGCCATGGGGTACGCCGCCGTACCCCAGGCGTCGCCGACACTCAACTGCTCCAGCCAGCGCGGATCGGTCACTTGCACGTCGTAATCGGCCTGGACGAGCAGTTCTTCGTCCTTCCAGCCGCCCGGGCGCTCGTAGGAGAAGTCGTAGAGCCGCTCGAAGTCCTCATCCTGGGGCGGATAGTTGGCGGTCGAGGTCCGCTCGATGTTCTCGATGAACCACCGGCTGTGGATGTTGACCCACTCCTCGTTCCGGATCTGGTCCACGGTGATCGCTTCGCCCAGCGGATGCTCCCACCGCCCCTGCTGCCACAAGACATGGAGGAAGAAGCCGGGCTCATCTGGCAGCGGCGGGCAGGTCTTGGCGTGCGTGTCGTAGTAGACGACGAAGACCTTGAACGTCACCCTGCGGCGCTCGGGTTCGAGCGCAAGCACGCGGACACCGTACAGATCGGTGGACAATTGCGAACCTCACAGTCAGAAGAAGGAGCGTCCACGCACACGAAACGACTGGTAAAGCTGATCTTCACACACTCCGTGATTATGGTTCGCAGTCCACGGATTCCGCACATGATCCCCGGATCTCCTGCATCGGCCCATCCCTCCCGACGGCACCGGCTGCGTCCATGATCTCCATGGGCCCCGGCCCCGGCAGCACGCAGTGCGGCGGGTCTGTCCCGGGGGCAGATGACGATCCAGCGCGGCGAGCGCCGGGCGCCCGCGCGATGGCGGCCCTCTACGGCGCGTTGGCGCCCGGTCGGGGCGGGGATTGAACAGAAGCCGTCATCGGCGCATTCTTCGACCTTGCCGACACGATCATCACTGTGCGTAGTCTGATCCGACCAGCATGGACGACTCACCGCTGAGGCAAACGCCCCAACCGCCGACCATGACCGCACCCCTACGTGCGGATCCAGAGCGGCGCTGGAATTGCTCCGGCTGGAGCTGCTTGGGTACACGACGGGCTGGAGGGCCTGGCCACCAGCCTCCGCGCCGAGGTGAACGCCACCATCCACGCCACGATCCTGGGGTTGCCTCCTCCTTTTCGAGCCAGGCGGAGTACGTTTCCCGGATGTTCGAGCCCGGCTCAACGCGGCGTGCTCACTCGCCCCTGTCCTGGGCCGTCCGGTTGAGGATGATGTCGAGCAGGCCGGGGAAGCGGGTCTCCAGATCGTCGCGGCGCAGCGTGAGGTAGAGCTTGCGGCCGGCGCGGCGCTGGCGGATCACGCCGCTCTCGCGCAGGGCTCGCCAGTGGTGGGTCATGCTCGACTTGGGGACGTCGGGCATGATCTCGCCGCAGAACCTCTCTTCGCCGGAGGCAAGGGCCTGTGCGATGTCGAGGCGGACCGGATGCCCGAGGGCGGCGAGCACATCGACCAGCTCGATCTCCTGGGTGTCGGGATGATGCAGTACGGCCACGCCTACCACTGTACGCGATTTTCGTACAATTGCTCTCCGCTACTTGACACCTTCCGTACGACTGTACGAGCATCTCGTACGAATAAACGGTACGAAATTACCGTACGGTCGAACGACAAGGAACCCCATGAACACGTCCCCCACCGATCCCCTGCACGACCCCGAGCTCGCGCGTTCGCTGGAGGGAGCCTTCTCCAGCCGCCACGCCGAGGTGAACGGAGTTCGTCTGCACTACGTCGAGGGCGGCAGCGGTGAGCCGTTGCTCCTGCTCGGCGGGTGGCCGCAGACCTGGTGGCAGTGGAGCAAGGTCATGCCCGAGCTGGCCCGCCGCCACCGGGTGATCGCCGTGGACCTGCGCGGCATGGGCGGCTCGGACAAGCCCGCCGACGGCTACGACAAGAAGACCATGGCGGCCGACATCCACGCTCTCGTCCGCCACCTGGGCCTGACGACCGTCAGCATCGCCGGCCACGACATCGGCGCCATGGTTGCGTACGCGTTCGCGGCCAATTATCCCGAGGCGACCACCAAGATCGCGCTGCTGGACGTCCCCCACCCCGACAAGACGTGGTCCACGTTCGGCCTGCTCCCCGAGTCCGACCAGCACGTCGACTCGGTCATCGAGGCCGGCGCCCGCTCCTACCTGTGGTGGTTCGCCTTCAACCAGGTCCGTAACCTGCCTGAGCAACTGCTGGAAGGCCGCAGCCGGCTGCTGGTCGACTGGCTTTTCAACCGTCAGGCCAAGGACCCGGACTCTGTCGACGAGCGGTCCCGGCAGGTGTACGCCCACGCCTACTCCACCGCCGACGCCGTACGTGCGGGCAACGGCTGGTACCAGACCTTCACCCGCGACATCGACGACGAGCAGACCTATGGGCGGGTGACCACGCCGATCCTCGCCCTCGGCGGAGACAAGAGCAACTACGCCTTCCTGCGTGAGCTGATGCCGTCCAAGGGTACGGACGTCCAGGTGATCGAGGTGGTCGACTGCGGCCACTACATCCCCGAGGAACAACCCCAGGCCGTCATCGACGCACTGACCGCCTTCCTCGGCTGACAGCGCGATCCCCTTCGCAGCGGGCCCTCGACACGGTCACGCCGACCTCGTCCAGGGTCCGCAGGCTGCTTGATCGGAGCATCCATGCCCTTCCTGCACCGGACGCCCGACCGGGCCCCGGCCACCCCGATCGCCTCCGCCCGTACGCACCGGGCGGCGCGCGCGCTCCTCGTCCTGGGCGTCGTGCTGATAGCGGCCAATCTGCGCCCCGCCATCGCGGCCACCGCGACCATCCTGGAGCCAATCAGCAGGGACCTCCACCTGTCGGGAGCCGCCGCCGGAGCGCTGACGACTCTTCCCGTGTTGTTCTTCGGCCTGGCGGGCCCGGTGGCACCGCTGCTGGTCAACCGTCTGGGCATCGAACGCAGCCTGGCCTGGGCACTGGCCGCCATCGCGGCGGCCACGGCGATGTGGCTCGGCGGCTCGGCCCTTGCGCTGTTCGCCGGGACTGTCCTGGTCGGCGCCGCCGTGGCCGTCGGCAACATCGTGCTGCCCGTCCTCGTACGCCGCGACTTCCCCGATCGGGCCGGCCTGATCTCCGGCCTCTACACCACCGCGCTGGCCTCCTCCGCCGCCATCGCCGCCGCCGTGACCGTTCCCCTCGGAGACGCGATCGGGGGTGGCTGGCCCACCGCCCTGGCCATCTGGAGCCTTCCCGCGCTCGTCGCCCTCATCGTCTGGACGCCGCAGCTACGTTCAGACGCGCGCTTCGCTGATCACTCGGCGGGGCCCAGCCTGGCCCACCTGCGGCGGCTGCTGCACGACCGGCTCGCCTGGCAGGTCACCGGGCTGTTCGGACTCCAGGCGCTCAGCTATCACACGATCTTGGCCTGGCTGCCGTCCATCTTCATCGACGCGGGGATCGACCAGGCCACCGCCGGATTCCTGCTGTCCGTCACCGGTTTCGTGGCCATCCCCGTCTCCCTGGTCCTGCCCACTCTGGCGGCCAGACGCCCGAGCCAACGCCCCTGGATCGTCCTCCTGACCGCCCTCACCGCCACCGGTCTTCTGGGGCTGCTCATCGCCCCCACCGCGGCTCCCTACCTGTGGGCGACCCTGATGGGGCTCGGCCAGGGTCCCATCTTCCCGCTGACCCTTACCCTCATCGTCCTGCGCTCCCGGACCACCGAGGACACCGCTGCCCTGTCCACGATGGCGCAGTCCATCGGCTTCGTCATCGCGGCCGCGGGCCCCCTCACATTCGGCTTGCTCCAAGCCGTAACCGGCACATGGACGGCCGGCCTCGTCCTACTCCTGGCCCTCCTCGTGCCACAACTGTGCACCGGACTGGCGGCGGCCCGCGATCGCCACATCGGTGGTGATCCGCGATGTCGAGGCGTGGCAAGGGTGGCAGGGGTGGCAGGCCGATGACCTGCGCGCCATCACCGTGCTGCCGGGACGACGCACACCCGTGTGATGGACCGCGCCGAACTCGTCCTGCCCATCGCCGAGGCGTTCTTCTCCGGCAACTGAGTCAGGGGCGGTGTGGATCCCAACGTGCGTGAACCATGCCCAGCAGGTGAAGGCCCATCACGCGGAGTTCGCCGGGACCGCGGCGCGACTTCACCGCGGAGCGGCCGAACGCCGCCTGGGTGGCCGACTTCACGCGCCGTCGAGCCGGCCCGGATGGGGCCGGCGCTCGCCGCCGAGCCTGAGAGGGCCGATGCCGGCCCTCTCAGGGCGGGTTCAGCGTACGTGCCAGGCGTCGGTGATGGTCTGGTCCACCGAGTTGCCCTGGGCGTCGCCGGCCTTGACCCGTAGTGTCACGGCCTTGGCGTCCCGCGGCGTGCGGATGTCGAACCGGGCCTGCCCGGCCCGGTCGGTGGTGCGGGTGCCCAGAGCGGTCCAGTTCTTGCCGCCGTCGTGGCTGGCCCATGCCTGTACCGTGAACGGTCCGCACCGGTGTAGTCGCCCTGGTAGGCAGGGGGGCACGGCACGTTGATCTGCTGCTCATAGGACCAGCCGGGCTGAGCGAAACGTTCGATCGCCAGTTTGGGGCGCACCTGCCAGCGCTGCTCGGCCAGATCAGCAACGGACAGGTCACTGCCTTGAAGAAGATCGTCGCTCATTCACACCTTCGCCCAAATTAGGCATGTAATCCCGACCGAAGAAGGGGAGGCCAAGACCGCAGGTATTGCCGCTCCAGAATAGACATCTGAGACTCTTTGCGCAGGTAGAACCTGGAGCCGCGGTATCGCAAGCCCTCCCGTGCCGTTATCTACGAGCTCGTCGCCCGTAGAACCTGAGGAAGGTTTGTGATCGTCCGGTCCGTTCAAGATACGAGTGCAGCGATTGCCGGAAACCCCCCTCTCGGGAGCACTCGTTGCCGTCCACCCCAGACCACGCACGGCCCTCTCACAGCAACCGTGTGTCATGGAGCGCTGCAATCCGAGTGGCGTTGGGGTCAGAAACAGTGGCTTGGAAGGCATCAGCGTGGGGCAGTTGAGTTCTATGATCCGAGCATGCTACCTGGGGATTGGACCCGCGAGGATCAGGAAGACGCTCGGCAGGCGTTCAAGGATGCGTACCGCGAAATTCGCCAGGCTATGGCCTATTACCAGCAGGCTCGCCACGGTCTGCGAGCGGGAAACAGCTCCACCCGCGATCTAAGCCACGCCCAGCAATCCTGGTATTGGGCGCTGAAGGAGTGGGTTCGCGCCTTGGTCCATCTCGCAGAGGTCAAGGATGGCGTCGACCTATCCGCCTATATCGGGACGGAAATTCCACAAGCCGACACCGTGATCCTTTCCACCGAGGCCACGGCGCTGACCGAGGCCAGGCGAGCTGTTGAGGCGAGCTACGGGCGTTACGTGCAACGTCGCCGTAACGAGAAGGCGAGCCCTACTGAAGTCGCAGCAGCGTGGAAGGCATGGGGAGATGATCTGACCCGCTGGTCATACGCTCTTGTCCATCGAGAGAAGTCCTTGGATCGATTGGCGCACAGCCAGAGAGATGTCGCGGACCTGTGGGTTGCGTCTGACTTCGTGATACAGATCTTGGAAAGAATCAGACAGGATCGGCGTGC
>NZ_BAAAZP010000042.1:0-7393 GCF_039536965.1 Nonomuraea antimicrobica
CCAACGGGCCCGCCGAGGTGCCCGGCGTCATCGGCGCGCTGGCCGGGGCCGTCGCGCTGGCCGCGGAGCACGCGTGCTGGCCCGCCTGCGCGAGGCGCACGCCGCCCTGGCCGAGCGGCTCACCGACGGAGGCAGTCTTGGCGGCGCGGGCGGGAGGCAGGCCGTGCACGGTGACGCCCATCCGGGCAACCTGCTCGCCACCCCCGCCGGGCTGCTCTGGAACGACTTCGAGGAGTGCATGAGCGCGCCCGTGGAGTGGGATCTGGCGTGCCTGCTCCGTACGACGCGGCTCGACGGGCGGGCGGCCGTGCGCGCGTACGGGGTCGATCCGGACGATCCCCGGCTGAGCGAGTTCGTGGCGGCCCGCGGGCTGCAGGGCACGCTCTGGGTGCTGGCCAGGGCGCTGTGCTTCCCCTCCGAGGCGGCCAGGGCGCGGGCCGCGCTGGAGACGTGGTCGCGCGACCCCAGCGGCAGGACCCGAGCCTAGACCCGGAAGACGCGGAGCTGGAGCGCGAGCGTCGCGTAGTAGCCGACCAGCGTGGTCAGCTCGAACAGGGCCCGCTCTCCGAGCAGGGCGTATTCGTCGTCGCCCAGGTCGCCCTCGGTCACCAGCGCGCGGGTCACGGCGTGCACCGCGGCCTCGGCCGGGTCGTCGAGGTGCGGGGGCGTGCCGTCGCGCAGCGCCTGGAGCTGGTCGTCGGTGAAGCCCAGGTCGCGGGCGATCGGCTCGTGGGCCGCCCGTTCGAACGCGCTGTCGTGGTGCCCGGCCACGACCAGGATCGCCAGCTCCCGCGCCCGGTCGGTGAGCGACGAGCGGTAGCGGACGGCCGCCCCCAGCTCCTGGAGCGGGTGGCCGACGGGCGGGCTGAGGAGCATCGCGTTGAACGGCCCGGTGAGCCCACCCGCCGCGTCGACCATGAACCGGCCGCGCGGCCCGGAGGTGATCTCGTCGTAGAGGGCTCGGGCCTCGGGGTCGAGGTCGTGCGGGGGCGTTCTGCGCAGCCGTGCCATCTGGTGATCGTAACCCTCGCCAGGGCGCGGCTGACCGTGACGTGCACGCCGTGAACGGCCGCCGCCCCGAGCGGAGCAGGTCCGGCTCGGGGCGGCGGAGTCTGTCAGACCAGCCAGGCCGTGGTGTCGGAGGGCAGCAGGCCGTCCTCGATCGGCCCGCTGGCCAGCACGACCTCGCCCGCGGGCAGCGGCACCGGGTCGGCGCCCAGGTTCGTGACGGAGGTCAGGCCGGAGTCGCGGGTGAACGCGAGGACCTCCTCACCCAGCGGGAGCCAGGTCAGCGTCCCGTCGCCGAGCCGCTCCCTGCGGATGGCCAGGCCAGAGCGGTAGAGGTTGAGCATCGAGCCCAGATCCGTACGCTGCGCCTCGGCCGTCAGCTTGCGCCAGCCCTCCGGCTGCGGCAGCCACGGCGTGCCCGTGCCGAAGCCGAACGGCGGCTCCTCGCCCGACCACGGCAGCGGGATGCGGCAGCCGTCGCGGCCCGGGTTCTCGCCGCCCGAGCGGGCGTACATCGGGTCCTGGCGCACCTCGTTCGGCAGGTCCTCGACCTCCGGCAGGCCCAGCTCCTCGCCCTGGTAGACGTAGACCGAGCCGGGCAGCGCCATGGCCAGCAGCGCCGCCGCACGCGCCCGGCGGTAGCCCAGCTCCAGGTCGGAGGGGGTGCCGTGGAGGCGCCCGCCGTGCGCGAACGTGCTGTCGGCCCGACCGTAGCGGGTGACCGGCCTGGTCACGTCGTGGTTGGACAGCACCCACGTGGGCGGGGCGCCGACGGGAGTGTGCGTGGACAGCGTCAGGTCGATGGACCTGCGCAGGTCGCGCGGGTCCCAGGCGCAGGACAGGAAGTCGAAGTTGAAGGCCGTGTGCAGCTCGTCAGGACGCAGGTAGCGTGCGAAACGCTCCTGATCGGGGAGCCAGACCTCCCCGATCAGGACGCGCTCGCCATACTCGTCGGCCACCTCGCGCCACCGGCGGTAGACGTCGTGGACCTCGTCGAGGTCTTCGTACGCGGTGTCGGACTTGATCAGCAGCGCCGCCGAGTCGATGCGGACGCCGTCCACGCCGCGCTCGAACCAGAAGCGCAGCACGTCCTCGAACTCCTGGTGCACCTCCGGGTTGGCCCAGTTGAGGTCGGGCTGCTCGGGGGCGAACAGGTGCAGGTACCACTGGCCGTCGGGGACCTGGGACCAGGCGGAGCCGCCGAAGATCGACTGCCAGTCGTTGAGCGGCTCGTCGGCGAACCAGAACCGGTCGCGCGCGGCCGGGTTCTCCAGGGCCTCCTTGAACCACTCGCTCTCCGTGGAGCTGTGGTTGGGGACGACGTCGATGATGACCTTGATGTCGAGCTCGTGCGCCTCCTCGATGAACCGCTCGGCCTCGCCCAGCGTGCCGAACACCGGCTCGATGTCGCGGTAGTCGGCCACGTCGTAGCCGCCGTCGGCCATCGGTGACGGATACCACGGGTTGAGCCAGATGGCGTCGATCCCGAGCTCTTTCAGGTACGGCAGGCGGGAGCGCAGGCCGGCGAGATCGCCGGCGCCGTCGCCGTTCCCGTCGGCGAAACTACGCAGGTAGACCTGGTAGATCGCGGCCCCCCGCCACCACGTTTGCGACATGCGCTATCCCTTAATGCTTCCGGCGGTGAGTCCCGCCATGATGTGCCGTTGGAAGATGAAGAAAACGATGATCATGGGGATGCTGGTGATCAGCAGGCCGCCCATGACCTGGTTCTGGGTGACGGCCCCGGCCGTCTGCGACAGTCCCACGCTGATCGTCATCTTGTCGCTGTCGGTCATGACCAGCAGCGGCCAGACGAAGTCCTTGAACGACGTGACGATCGTGAAGATGGAGACCACACCCAGGATGGGCCTGGAGATCGGCAGGACCACCGAGCGGAGCACGCGTACCGGCCCCGCCCCGTCGATCTGCGCGGCCTCGATCAGCTCCCGGGGTATCGAGTCGAAGAAGCGCTTGAGCAGGAAGATGTTGAACCCGTTGGCCGCCGCGGGCAGCCACAGCGCCCACGGGTTGTTGAGCAGGCCCAGGTCCACGACCGTGACGTACAGCGGGATCAGAATGACCATCGCCGGGATCATCAGGGTCGCCAGCATCAGGCCGAGGATGACGTTGCCGAACATCGGCCGCAGCTTCGACAGCGCGTACGCCGCCGACACGTCCACGGCCATGCACACGGCCCAGCCGCCCAGCGAGTAGTACGCGGTGTTCACCAGCAGCGTGCCGATGTCGAACAGGTCCCACGCCTCGAAGAACGCGTCCGGCGTCGGATTCGCCGGCACCAGCGTGGGCGGCATCTGCGCCAGTTCCTCCGGCGTCTTGAGCGCGCCGGTCGCCATCCAGTACAGCGGGAAGACGAAGGCCAGGGTGAAGACCACGAGGACCGTGGCCAGCACGAGCCAGTAGATGCGCCGGCCCCACCTGCTGTTGAGCTGATGAGGGGAGACGATCGTCCTGAACTGCACCTCGATCGGCTTAGGCGCCCTCTTCCTGGCCCGCTTCCCGGTGGCCGCGCCGGCCCCGACGGAGATCACGCCTTGTCCTCCCTGGTCAGCCTGAGCTGGAATGCGGCGAAGACGAGCAGCACGATCATCAGCATCATGCCGAGCGCCCCCGCAGAGCCGTAGTCCTGCAGCGTGAACGCGTTCTGGAACATCAGGTACGCGACCGTGACCGTCGCGTTCTCCGGTCCGCCGCCGGTCAGCATGTACGGCTCGATGAACACCTGCATCGTCGCCACGATCTGCAGCATCAGCATGAGCAGCAGGATCAGCCGGGTCTGCGGGATCGTGACGTGCCTGATCCGCTTGAAGATCCCGGCGCCGTCCAGCTCCGCGGCCTCGTACAGCTCGGGCGGGATGTTCTGCAGCGCGGCCAGGTAGATCAGCGTCGCGCTGCCCATGTTCATCCAGGTCGAGACGATGACCAGGGAGATCAGGGCGGTGGACGAGCTGTCGAGCCAGGCCAGCGGAGCCAGGCCGAAGAAGTCGAGCACCTGGTTGAACAGCCCGGGCCCCGGGTCGAAGAACCACCTGAACAGCAGCACTGCCACGATCGGCGGCAGCATGACCGGCAGGTAGACCACGAACCGCAGGTAGGCCCGGGCGTGGCGCAGCTCGTTCAGGACGAGCGCGACGACGAACGGCACGACATAGCCGCACACCAGTGCGAGGAACGTGAACTCCAGGGTGTTCAGCCAAGCCTCGCTGAAGGCGGGGTCGAGGATGGCCGTCTTGAAGTTGTCCAGCCCCACCCAGGTCGGCTCGTTGATCAGGTCGGTCTTCTGGAAGCTCAGAATGAACTCCCTGACCATCGGATACCAGGCGAACACCGCGAAGCAGAACAGCGCCGCGCACAAGAACCCGTAGGCCGTCAGATTGCGCCTCAACATCTGCATTGAGGTCAGCCCTTGGCCGCCAGCACCGAGTTGGCCTTGGTCTCGGCATCCGTCAGCAACTCGTCGATGTTGGCGTCCTTTCGGCTCAGGACGCCCGACATGGCCACGTCGAGGATGGCGTACAGCTCCTGGGCGTACAGCGGCTCGGCCTTCGGCGGGATGGTGCCGGCGGCCTGGACGTAGGAGTCGTAGTTCGTGACCGGCAGGGAGGCGTTCTTGACCCGGTCGGCCTGGATGGCCTGACCGGTCGCCGAGTCACCGAAGACGGCGTTGTCCGGCACGCCGACGGGGTTGCCGATGCTCTTGCCGCGGGCGAAGTCGAAGCGGCCCTTGCCGACGGTGTTGAAGCGGAAGTCGACCCACTCCAGCGCGGCCTTCGCCTCCTCCGGCGTCGCCTTCGGGTTGATCATGAACGCTTCGCCGCCGCTCAGCGACGCCTTGGCCTCGGGGAAGCCGGTGATGCCGTAGTCGTCGACCTTGCCCTTGAACTTGTTCACCACGTCGGTGACCACGTCGGGCGCGCCCAGCATCATGCCGACCTTGCCGCTGCCCATCGCCACCATGAGCGACTCCCAGCCGACCAGCAGCTTGGTGCCCATGCTGTTGTCCACCCAGCGCATGTCGTGCAGCGTCTGGAGAACGGCCTTGCCCTCGGGCGAGTTGAACGCGGCCTTCTTGTTGTCGGGGGTCAGGATGTCACCGCCGCGACCGTAGATGGCCTGCGTGAAGTGCCAGCCGCCGGTGTTGCCGCCGGAGTACTCGCCGTAGCCGACGTACCCGGTGCCCAGGGCGGCGATCTTCTTGGCGGCCTCGCGAACCTCGGCCCAGGTCTTGGGCGGGTTGTTGGGGTCGAGCCCGGCCTGGGTGAACAGGGCCCGGTTGTAGACCAGGCCAACGCTGTAGTGGACGTTGGGGATGCCGTAGACCTTGCCGTCCTTGGTGACCAGCTCCTTGTGGTCGGCGCGCAGGTCGTTCCAGTTCTTGATCGAGCTGGTGTACGGCGTGATGTCCAGGGCCTGGCCCTTGGAGATCACGTCGTTGTAGTTGGTCACGGGCACCACGAAGGCCGTCTCCATCTGCCCGCCGGCCAGCTTGGGGCCGAACGTCTTGGGGTCGAAGCACGGCTGCTGGTCGGTGCTCTTGACCGTCACGCCAGGGTGTTCCTTCATGAACGTGGCCACGTCGTCGTCCCACGCCTGACGCTCCTTCGGCGCGGACTTCGCCGGCTGGCAGGCCACCGTGATCGTCACGGCCTTGGCACCACTGGCGGAGGGGGTGGCGGGCTCGCCGCCCGAGCCGCACGCGGTGGCCGTGAGGCTCAGCGCGGTTACGAGCAGGAGTCCGGTGGATCTCTGCATGGTCTGACCCTTCTAGATGCGAGGTGCCCACACCATAGGATCCTCGACCTTGGTGCGCAATATTTCGACTTCATATTGCAAGATAACGACTGCGTTACGTCCAGCGTGCCCGGCGCCGCGGCCGTACGTGGCCGGGGTCTGCCGAGGTCGGAGGGGGGTCGTCGCCCGCACTCGCACCTTACGTGCCCGTGACCGCCTCCGAACAGCGACGACCCCGGCTTCCGCGCACGTCACCGTGCGGGCGGAAACCGGGGCCTGGAGGGAACTGGGGCGAGGTCAGGGGCCGGAGTCAGGGGCCGGAGTCAAGGACCAGGGGTGGAGGTCAGGGGTGGAGGTCAGGAGCGGGCGCGGGTGGTGGAGGCGCGGACGACGAGCTCCGGTTCGAAGAGCAGTTCGTCGGCCGGCACGACCGCCTTGTCGATCTGCGCCACGAGCAGGTCGACCGCGGCCCGCCCCATCGCGTCTATCGGCTGGCGGACCGTCGTCAGCGGCGGCTCGGTGCAGTTCATCAGGGCCGAGTCGTCGAAGCCGATGACCGAGATGTCGTCGGGGACGGTGAGCCCGGCCCTGCGGGCCGCGCGCACGGTGCCGAGGGCGAGCAGGTCGCTGGCGCAGATCACCCCGGTGACCCCGCGCTTGACCAGCCGCGCCGCCGCCGCGTGCCCGCCCTCCAGCGAGAACATCGTGTGCTCCACGAACGTGGCGTCCCCGCCCGCCGCCTGGAACGTCTCCAGCTTGCGGCGCGACGGCATGTGGTCCTTGGGCCCGAGCACCATGCCGATCTTCTCGTGCCCGAGCGCGCGCAGGTGGGCGACGGCCATCTCGGCGGCCACCACGTCGTCGCACGAGACCTGGGGGAAGTCGAGGTGCCGGACGGCGGCGTTGACGAGCACCGTGGGCAGCTTGCGCTCGTGCAGCAGCTCGTAGTGGCCGTGGGAGGCGTCGGCCTGGGCGTACAGGCCGCCGGCGAAGACCACGCCGCTGACCTGTTGCTGGAGGAGCAGGTCCACGTAGTCGGCCTCGGAGACGCCGCCCACGGTGCGGGTGCACAGCACCGACGTGAAGCCCTGCTGGGCCAGCGCGCCGCCGACCACTTCCGCGAAGGCGGGGAAGATCGGGTTCTGCAGTTCGGGGAGCACCAGGCCGACCAGCCGGGCCCGGTCGCCGCGCAATTGGGTAGGGCGTTCGTAGCCGAGTACGTCGAGCGCCGTCAGCACCGCCTCGCGGGTCGCGTCGGACACCCCGGGCTTGCCGTTGAGCACGCGGCTCACGGTCGCCTCGCTCACCCCGACCTTCTTGGCCACCTCTGCGAGTCGTCGTGTCATGCGCAAACTATACGACCATTCGCGCAAGCGCTTGCAATGGCTTACGTCGATAGGACGTCGGGCCTTGCGTCGCCCTCACGGCGGGCTTCATCCCCGTCAGCCCCCTCTGACCAGCGCATCGAGGCACTGCTGTACATACGGTGTCAGTAGATTGTTTGCGAAATGTCGTCGAAATATTGCGGCTATCTGCTCGACATCTTATGGTTCGGCCATCCCCCTTACCCGAAGGGCCACCCCCCATGAGAGCACTGTTAGCCGCCCTGACCTTACTCATCGGAGTCCTCGCCGCT
>NZ_BAAAZP010000043.1:0-39706 GCF_039536965.1 Nonomuraea antimicrobica
CCGCCCACACGATCGGCTCTCACGTCAACCCCCGAAGGACTTCCGAAGTCGACCACTTAGACGCCGCGCTCGGCCCGCCTAAGGACCTTCCTAGCTGCGCTTATGCCGATAGATAAGGCATACGCCCGATGTGTCGCAGGGGGCCTTAGGCGGACTCTTGAGAGTGCAGGGAACGAGCACAAGGAGCATCCGGTGAACGCCGAACTCGAGTACACGATCATGCAGCACCGCGCCGCCGAGCTGCGCAGCGTCGCCGCCGAGCAGCGGCGGGTACAGGAGGCCCGCCAGGGCCGGTCCGCGGAGCGCCGCCGCCGCCGCTCCGTCTTCGCCCGACTCCTCGCTTCATGACCGCCCACAAGCAGCCCGGCCGCAGCCTCCCTCGCGGCCGGGCTGAATCGCCCCCTTAGTGGGGCGATGGCGCCCGGGCCCGAATCCTGGTCAGGCCACGGACGCCGCACCACCCGACCCCGGTCCTTCCTGGTGGACCGGGGTCTCGTGCTGTGTGGCCACCCGAACGGGCCGTCGTGCGCGGGACGCCTACGCCAGCCGGTCGGACAACACGTGAGCGGTGCGGGCCGGCGCGTCCGGCAGGCGGGTCAGGGCTTGGGGACGGTGATGAGGAGGGCGTCGCCCTGGCCGCCGCCGCCGCACAGCCCCGCCGCGCCCAGCCCGCCGCCGCGCCGCCGCAGCTCGTACGCCAGAGTCAGGACGATGCGCGCCCCCGAGGCCCCGATCGGGTGCCCCAGGGCGATGCCCCCGCCGTTGACGTTGACCTTGTCCAGCGGGATCCCGAGCTCCTTGACCGACTGGAGCACCACGCTCGCGAACGCCTCGTTGATCTCCACCAGGTCGAGGTCGCCGGCCGTGACGCCCTGCCGGGTCAGCGCGTGCTTGATGGCGTTGGCGGGCTGGGACTGGAGCGAGGCGTCGGGGCCCGCCACGTTGCCGTGCCGGCCGATCTCGGCCAGCCACGGCAGGCCCAGCTCCTCCGCCTTCGCCCTGGACATGACGACGACGGCGCACGCCCCGTCGGAGATCTGGGAGGCCGAGCCGGCCGTGATCGTGCCGTCGGCGGCGAAGGCCGGGCGGAGCTTGGCGAGCGTCTCGACGGTGGTGTCGCCGCGTACGCCCTCGTCCTCCTTGACGATCACCGGCTCGCCGCGGCGCTGCGGGATCTCCACCGGGACGATCTCCTCCTCGAAGACGCCGTTCTTGGCGGCCGCGGCGGCGAGCTGGTGGGAGCGGGCCGACAGGGAGTCCTGCTCCTCGCGGCCGATGCCAAGCCGGGTGTTGTACCGCTCGGTGGACTCGCCCATCGCGCACTGGTCGAAGGCGCAGAACAGGCCGTCGTGGGCCATCGAGTCGACCACCTGCGAGCCGCCGTACTTGACGCCCTTGCGCAGGCCGGGCAGCAGGTGGGGGGCGTTGGTCATGGACTCCATGCCGCCCGCCACCACGATGTCGAACTCGCCCGCCCTGATGAGCTGGTCGGCCAGGGCGATGGCGTCGAGGCCCGACAGGCACACCTTGTTGATCGTGATCGAGGGGACGGTCATCGGGATGCCCGCCTTGACGGCGGCCTGGCGGGAGGGGATCTGGCCGGCGCCCGCCTGGAGGACCTGGCCCATGATGACGTACTCGACGGATTCGGGGGCGACGCCGGCCCGCCGCAGGGCGGCCTTGATGGCGATGCCGCCCAGGTCGACGGCCTGCAGGCTGGAGAGAGAGCCGAGCAGTCTCCCGATGGGGGTGCGAGCTCCGGCAACGATGACGGAACTGGACATGACAACGGCCTCCTGTGCTCGCGCGTCCGGTCTTTGACACGATACCCACGAGTACGATGCCGTTTGCCATGGAGGTGGCCCACACATGTTCATGCGGATCGATCACATAGGCATCGCCTGCCGTGACCTCGAGGAGAAGATCGAGCTGTTCTCCCGGACGTTCGAGCTGACGGTGGTGGCCAGGGAGGTGAACGAGGAGCAGGGCGTGAAGGAGGCCATGCTGCACATTGCCGACGGCGAAGGCGGGGGCTCCTACATTCAGCTCCTGGAACCGCTCTCCGACGACTCACCTGTGGGAAAATTCCTTGCCAGGCGGGGCGAAGGAGTCCATCACGTTGCATTCGGGGTGGCCGACGTCGCCGAGGCCATGTCCACCATCAGCGAGAAAGGCGTGAGGTTGCTGGACGAACGTCCCAGACACGGGTCGATGGGCTCCGAAATAGCGTTCCTGCACCCCAAGGACGTAGGAGGAATGTTGACGGAGCTAGTCCAAGCGCCCAAACCTTAGCTAACTATCACAAAACGCAAAAAACGTTCATATGTAACTAGTCACGCAGAAAGTTGGACGGGGCTTCGCAGGTGGCACCAGCGGAGTACGCTTGACCTTCCACCGGACATGGGGCCTGCCGCGAGGCACAGGCTCCTGGTACGGATGCCCCGAACCCCCCGTCCGGCCCGTGTAGCCGTCTCGACAACCCAGGATCGAGCCTCCATGCAGTCCGACATCGACGCCCAGCTCAACAACTTCTTCGAGGACGCCCCAGCACGCGAGTTCGACGTGGTGCTCCGTGGTTACGACCGGCACCAGGTCCACGACCATCTCAAGCAGCTCGACGGGGAGCTCCGCCAGGCCCGGGAACAGGTCTCCGGCCTCCAGCGCGACCTGTCCGACTCCCAGCGCCAGCTACAGGAGCAGGAGCGCCCCACCTACTCGGGTCTCGGCGCCCGCATCGAGCAGCTCCTGCGCCTGGCCGAGGAGCAGGCGACCGAGCTCGTGCAGGCCGCCAGGTCGGAGGCCAACGAGATCAAGGCCGCCGCCAAGGTCGAGGCCGCCGACGTGCGCGCCGCCGCCGAGTCCGAGGCGGCCGACAAGCGGGCCCAGGCCGCGCGCGAGAGCGACGAGATGCGCACGACTGCCGAGCGCGAGGCCGACGACATCCGTTCGACCGCCCGCCGCGAGGCCGACGAGCTGACCAACACCACCGAGCGCGAGGCCGCCAAGCTGCGCGCCACCGCCGACCACGAGGTGGCGGAGAAGCGGGCCGACGCCGAGCGCGAGATCGCCAAGCTCCGCACCACCACCGAGCGCGAGGTGGCGCAGCTCCGCGCCTCGACCAAGCGCGAGCGCGACGAGGTGCTGACCACCGCCAAGCGGCAGGCCGACGAGATGCGCGCGCAGGCTCAGCGGGTGCTGGAGGAGTCGGAGGCCAAGCGGGCGCAGGACGAGGCCGAGTTCGAGATCCAGCTCGCCGCCCGCCGCGAAGAGGCCGAGCGGCAGGAGGCCGAGCGCCACGCCACCGCCCAGGCCGCCACGCAGAAGCTGGTCGCCGAGGCCGAGCAGCGCGCGGCCACGGCCGAGTCGCGGGCCACGAAGGCCACGCAGCAGGCCGACCAGACCCGCCGCGAGGCCGACCTGCACGCCAAGCAGCTCGTCGCGAACGCTCGCAAGAGCTCCGAGACCATCGTCTCCGACGCCAAGTCGAGCGCCGAGACGATCGTCACCGAGGCCAAGAACGAGGCCGAGCGCACCCGCACGGCGATGCAGCGCCAGGTCGACGAGCTGACCCGCCAGCGCGACAGCATCACCAGCCACCTCGCCCAGCTCCGCCAGCTCCTCGGCGGCGCTCCGCTGCCCGGCATGGACTCGGAGCCCGCGGTCACGGCCGCACCGGCGAAGCCCGCGCTGGCCGCGTCCTCGTCCGAGCCGGCTCCGGCCACGACGCCCGGCGCCAAGGTGGAGACCAAGTCCGAAGACGACGCCGAGTGGTGGCAGGAGTAGCCCCGGCGAGCCCACACGGGGACACGGGGGCTGAATGACGGCGGGAGAGGGCCTGGCGATCGAACGGTCGCTAGGCTCTCTCTTTGTTGTCGGGCCGGTACTAACCGGTGCCAGTCCGTCATGGAGTGTCACCGATTCCCCCTGGAGTGTCCCCCTTGTCGGCAGACGTCGAGCCCGCGACCGAGCGGGAAGAAGGCGAAGCCCCGGAGCGGGCCGCGAAGCCGTCCCCACCGGCGGCCGATCAACCGAAGGCCCCGGCGGAAGACGGTGAGGGCGGGCAGCCGTACGGGCTGCCCGGCAAGCCGCTCGCGCGCGGCCCCTTCCTGTTCGGCCTGGTCGGCGGGCTGGGGGTGCTGACGGCGATCGCGCTGGCTCAGATGATCGTGGCCTCACTGAGCACGATCATCCTGGTCGTCGTGGCGATGTTCCTGGCCGTCGGGCTGAACCCGGCCGTCGAGGCCCTGCAGCGCCGCGGCCTGGCCAGGCGGGGCGCGATCACGATCGTGTTCGCCGGGGTGATCGTGGCGTTCACGCTGTTCGGGCTGGCCGTGGTGCCGCCGGTCAGCAAGCAGCTCACCGAGTTCGTCAACGCCGTGCCCGGCTATCTCACCGAGCTGAGCAACCATCCGACGCTGCGCCAGCTCGACGCCGACTACCAGATCCTGCCGCAGCTCAGGACGTTCGTGACGGGCACGCTGGGGCCGTCGCTGGCGACCGGGATCATGGGCGCGGGGCTGGTGGTGCTGAACGGCGTGTTCACGACGGTGACGCTGCTCGTGCTCATGCTGTACTTCCTCGGGTCGCTGCACACGATCAAGGACTACCTGCTCAAGCTCGTCCCGGCCTCGCGCCGGTCGCGTACGCGCGCGATCAGCGAGGAGATCCTCACCGGCATCGGCGGCTACGTGGCGGGCAACGTGCTGATCTCGGTCATCGCGGGCGTGCTGACCTGGATCTTCCTGTCGATCGCCGGCGTCCAGTACGCGCTCGCGCTCGCCCTGGTCGTGGCCTTGACGGACCTGATCCCGCTGGTGGGCGCGACGATCGGCGCGGTGCTGGTGACCGGGGTGGCGCTGCTGGACTCGTTGCCCGCGGGAATCGCGTGCGCGATCTTCTTCGTGGTCTACCAGCAGGTCGAGAACTACTTCGTCTATCCGAGGGTGATGAAGCGCTCGGTCGACGTGACACCGGCGGTGACGGTGATCGCCGCGCTGTTCGGGGGCGCGCTGCTGGGCATCGTGGGCGCCCTGCTGGCCATCCCGGTGGCGGCGGCGATCGCGCTGATCGTCCGCGAGATCGTGCTGCCGCACCAGGACCAGGCCTGACCCCGCGCGGCTCCCTGACCGGCCGTCGCGGGCGCGGGACGGGAAGCCACCTGACCCGCGGACGGCCTCAGGGACGCCGGACGCCCAGCTCCGACCTGAGGAACTCGGTGACGGCCGCGTTGAAAGCCTCCGGCTGTTCGACGGCGCTGAGGTGACCGGCCTTCGGGATGATCTCCAGCCTGCCCCCGGGCGCCGCGCGCGCCATGGCCTCGGCGTCGGCGGGCGGTGACAGCTCGTCCTCCTCCCCCACGACGATCAGCAGCGGCGCCTTGAGCGTCTCCAGCGTCCCGAACGAGTCGGGCCGCGCGGCCATGGCGCGTTGCGCCCAGGCGACGGCGCCGGGCGGGGCAGACTGCACCAGCCCCTTGACCCGCCCGAACACCATGGCCCGCCGTTCCTTGGTCGTCGGCCCGATGAGCGCGGGAAGCACCTCGCTCACCAGCACCCCGCTGCCGTCGGACAGCACCGCCCGCGCGATGCGCTCCCTGTTCTCCCGCGCCGGGGGCGGGTCGGGGTCGGCCTTGGTGTCGGCCAGGATCACGCCGAGCACCCGGTCGGGGTGCCGGCGGCAGAAGGCCATGGTGACGTAGCCGCCCATCGAGAGCCCGCCGACCACCGCCTTGTCGATGCCCTCCCCGTCGAGCAGCCTGGCGACGTCGTCAGCCATCAGGTCGAGGGACGGTTCGTCCTCGCCCAGCCGCGAGCCACCGAATCCGCGCAGGTCAGGAGTGATGACCCGGCAGACCTTGGCCAGCCCTTCCCGTTGCGCCAGCCACATGGCCGACGACAGCGGGAACGCGTGGAGCAGCACAACCGGGATCCCGGTCCCGGCCGATCTCGTGTAGAGCTGCACGGACCACACGGTAACGCGGTTCACGGCAACTATCACTCAATAACGTATGCCGATATTTCCCTGACGGTCACACGTACGTCGATAAAAGCCGCACTTAGCGCAATATCGGCCATAAATCCGTCATTGTGCGACGGTCTTTTCCCGCACCCGATCAGATGGCGGTGGCTCCCCCGTCGACGAACAGCACCTGCCCCGTCACGTACGCCGCCGCGGGACTGGCCAGGAACACGGCCGGCTGCGCCATCTCCTCCGCCGTCCCCCACCGGCGCATGGGCACGCTCGCCACCGTGGCGGCGTTGGCGACCTCGTCCTCCCAGAGGTTGCGGTTGAGGTCGGTGGCCGTCCAGCCGGGGCACAGGGCGTTGACCCGCACCCCGGAGCCCGCCCACTCCACGGCCAGCGTCTTGGTGAGCGCGACCAGCCCGGCCTTGGCGGCGGCGTACGGGGCCAGGAAGGGCGCGCCGAGCGCCGCCACGGAGGCCACGTTGATAACCACTCCGTCGCCCCGGCCGAGCAGGTGCGGGGCGACCGCGTGGCAGACGGCCATGGCGGAGTCGAGGTTGAGCCGCATGAGCTTGTCCCACCCGGACAGGCGCAGGTCCTTGAACTCGACCAGGAAGTTCGACCCGCCCGCGTTGTTGACCACGATGTCGAGGTGCCCGAGCCCGTCGATCGCGGCCGCCACGGCGGAGGCGGCGGCCTCGCGGTCGGTGAGGTCGGCGGGGATGACGACCGCGCGCCGCCCCAGGGCCTCGATCTCCTTGCCCACCTCGGCCAGCCGCTCGGCGGACCGGGAGACGAGCGCCACGTCGGCCCCGGCCTCGGCGTACGCGAGCGCGACGGCCCGCCCGATCCCCTTCGACGCCCCGGTGACCAGTGCCCGCCTGCCCGTGAGATCGAACGCGCCCACGCCGCCTCCTCCTCCGCCACTTTGTGAACCGAACAAGATTCTATGGACAGGACACCCGGGAACGCCACCGGCGCGGGACCACGAAGGTCCCGCGCCGGTGGTGCGATGGCAGGTGACTCTATTGCGCGGCGAGCTGAGCGATCTGCTCCGCGCTCAGCACACCGTCGTACGTACGGACGTCGTCCACGGTCCCCGGCCAGTAACCGGTGAACACGCCCGCGGCCTTGGTCCGGCCCATCTGCAGCGGCCCGGTGGCGTTCCACGCGCTCAGATGACTGGTGACGGTGGTGGTGGCCAGCCGGCCGTTGACGTAGATGCGCAGCTCACCGGCGAGCGGGTCGTACACACCGGCGACGTGGGCCCACTCCATCGGGTTGGGGACCGCGTCGGACCTGGTCCGTACGAGGGCCGCGGTGTCGGTGTCGGCGGCGGCCATGCCGAGCGTCCAGCGGCCCTGCTCCTTGTCGAAGCCGAGCTGGAAGCCCGCGGCCCGGCTGCCCGGCTGCGCGACCATGGCCGTGTCGCGGGTCGGCAGGTAGTCGAGCTGGGTCCAGGCGGCGACGGTGAAGCCGTTCCTGGTGTTGACCACGGGACCGGTCGTCTGGGCGAAGCCGTTCACGCCGTCGAGCGCGAGGGCCCCGTCCAGCCAGCCGGACGTCCACGAGGCGGCTCCGGACAGCGTCGCCGCGCCTGCCCGGCCGGAGGAGTCGGCCGCCGAGGCGCCGGACTCCTCGTCCAGCGTCCAGTGGCCGACCAGCGTGGCAGCGCTGTTGACCAGATCGGCGACCTCGTCGGCGAACATGGCGCGGCCGTGGACCCGCACCTCGTCGACGTCTCCCGGCCACGGGTCCGAAGCCGCCCCGTTGACCTTTCCGCGGCCGATGGTCAGAGGGCCGGTGGCGTTCCACGGTTGTGTGACGGTGGCGCTGCCTTCGAGCCGGCCGTTCACGTAGAGCGAGATCTTGCCCGCCGCCGAGTCGTAGACGCCGGTCAGGTGGGTCCACTCGTTCAGCCTGGGCGCCGCCGTGGACAGGGCGCGCACGGTGGCGGCGTTGTCGGCGTCGGTGCCCGCCCGGGTGAGCGCCCAGCGGTCGTCGGTCTTGGAGTACTGCAGGGCGAAGGCGCCCGTCCGCGTGCCTTCCTGGGTGACGAGCGTGGCCGTGGCGGCCGTGCTGGTCAGGCGCCCCCAGGCGCTGACGGTGAAGTTGCGGCCGGTGTCGACGACCGGCCCTGAGGTCTGGGCGTGGGCCCCGGCCAGGCGCAGGCCGCCGCCGGTCCGGCCGCTCGTCCAGGTGGCGGCCCCGTTCAGGGTCGCCGGGTGGGCGCCGGACGCGTCGGCCGCCGTGGTGCCCTGTCCGTCGTCCATCGCCCAGTGGCCGGCCGGGGCCGAGCCGCTGTTGACGTTGAACACGTAGGTGCGGATCGGGCCGGACTGCCCGGCTCGGTCCTTGCTGCGGACCGACAGCACGTTGGGGCCGTCGTGGCTCGGGGTGATCTGGATCGTGGCCTTCCCGTCGGCCCCCGCCGCGACCTCCGTCTTGGGCGTGGTGTCCAGGCCGTAGACGTAGGTGACCACGTCGGTGACCCCGTTCGGGTCGAACGTGAACGCACCGGCCAGGCCGACGCCGTCGTTCCAGGTGTCCTCGGAGTACTGGGGCGAGGTCACGATAGGCTCCCGGCCGGGGGCGGTGGCGTCCACGGTGGCCTCGCACCAGGGGCTCCACGCGCTGGTGGCCTTGCCGTCCTCCGCCCGTACCCGCCAGCGGACGAGCGCGCCGTCGGCGTACAGGGCCTGCGGGATCGTGGCGCTGAAGGCGTTGCCGTTGGAGCCGAGCGGGGTGACGTACTCGCCGACCTTGGTCCCGGCGGCGTTGTACCACTCGAACCGGCCCTTGACCGAGTTGTCGGCGTCCTTCAGCTTGGCCCACAGCTTGGGCGCGGCGGTGCTGATGACCGGACGTCCGTCACCGGAGACGCAGGGGCCGCCCGGGTCCGACCACACGTCGGCGGCCACGGGGGCGCCGGGCAGCGAGTTGTACTCGATGACCAGGCTCGGGTTGTTCCTGAACTTCTTCCAGGCGTAGACGTCGGTCTCGCTGGTGGCCCGCAGGCCGATGGTGGCCTGCGTCCACTTCTTGGCGGCGGCGTCGACGATCCACGGCGTGACGTCGAACTCCACGCCGCCGGGCAGGCAGCTCGAGCCCCAGCCCTTCGCCACGTTGACGGTGGCGAGCAGCTTCGTCCACGCCGGCTGCTTGTTCCAGGTGGTGGCCTTGGTGGCCGCGCCGGTCCCCCACGCCTCCACCTTGCGGGCGTTGCACGAGTACGACCAGGTCTCGTACGTGCGCAGCGTCGCCTTGATGATCTGCTTGCCGTGGATGGTCGTGCCGGTGGCCATGTTGAAGAAGGAGCGGTTCTTCTGCGACTCGACGTGGCCCACCCGCGCGACGTCGCTGGAGTTGAGGTAGTTAGAGTTGGGCCAGTTGCTCCAGACCGCCGTCCACGAGCCGCGCGCGGCCGAGAAGTACGGGTCCAGGTAGACGGGGAACTTCGTCTCCGGGTCGGTCATCATCGCGCGGTCCGGCCTGAGCCGGAGCTGCTTGCCCGACAGCTCCACGCCCATCGTGGCCTCGTTGGCCTCGGGGGAGCGGCCCTCCTTGAGCGCCTGCGGGCTCTTGATGCCCTCGGAGTCCCACATCTTGGGGGTGGGCGCGATGAAGAGGGTGCCCTCGTTCTTGTCGCTGGCCTCGAGGTTGCCCGCCTTGTCCGCCTCCAAGGTCAGGCCCGTGGCCGAGAGCGGGAACGTCAGCTCGGTCAGGCTCTCCGCGGCCTGCCGCGACTTGACCACCAGGAGGTGGGAGAAGCCGTCCACGTCGGCGGTGACCTGGAGGTCCACGCCGGGCATGACCTCCGCGTAGGTGGCGGTGTCGCCGTTGAGCGTCGGCTTGGGCAGCGGGCCCGTCCAGCCGAGCTCCATGGACTTGGTGCCCCGCGACAGGCGGGCGAGCGAGGCGTCGCCACCGCCGGAGAACGTCAGGCCGACCGCGGCGGCCACGGGCTCGACCGCGCCGTCGGGGCGCAGGCGGAGCGTGGTGTCCACGGGGACCCAGGCGTCGCCCTTGCGCACGCGTACGGGGCGGACGTTCAGCTCCATGGTGAGCGTGCCGTCGGGCTGGGCGTGGACCGTACGGGTCTCGCTGCGCAGCGACTCGACCTCGACCGGCGCACCGGTACGGCGGGCCGTGCCGATCGCGGCCTGCTCGGTTTCTGCAGGCTGGGTTTCGGCAGGCGGTTCCACCGTGTGGACCGGCCGCTGCCGTGTGTCTTCCGCGGCCACCGGTGGTGGCACTGCCAAAGTCGTGATAGATAACGCCGCCGCGATCAGCCCATGCACTATCCGCATATGTGCCTCGCTATGCCGAGCAGGGATTACGCACGGACAACGAGGGCCCGGGCGTCTCCACGATCTTCAGTTGACGATCGGATCGTCACCCTCGGCATTCGGAAAGTCCAGAGTTTTGCTCATTCTGCTTAGGAATCCTTCACGGGGACTTCGGCGACGGAAATATCCGCCAGGACGTCCGTCGGCAGGGGCCAGGCGGCCGGGTTGACCCGCTTGACGATCTCGTTCAGGGCGATGCGTACGTACGGCTCGCCCACCCACAGGTGCTTGGCCCCCTCGACCCCGATGACCTCGGCCTGCGGAACCCTGGCGAACCGGGCACGGGCCTCGTCGGGCCGCAGGTAGTCGTCGAACTCCGGCACCAGCGCCACCAGCGGCCGGCCGAACTCCGCCCAGGCGTCGAGGTCGGCGTCGGTGGCCCTGTGCAACGGCGGCGAGAGCAGGACTGCGCCCTCCACCAGCGGGTCGTGCGCCCACTTCAGCGTCAGCTCGGTGCCGAACGACCAGCCCACCACCCACACGCGCGGCAGGTCGTGGTATTCGGCGTATTCGAGGGCGGCGGCCACGTCGTAACGCTCGCCCTCGCCCCCGTCGAACGTGCCCTCGGAGGTGCCGCGATCGGAGGAGGTGCCGCGGGTGTTGAAGCGCAGCACGGCCAGGCCGGCCAGGGTGGGCAGCCGGTTGGCGGCCTTCTTGTAGACGTGGCTGTCCATGAACCCGCCGTGGGTGGGCAGCGGGTGCAGCATCACCAGCGTCGCCACGGGCGGCCGGTCGAGAGGCTGGGCCAGCTCGCCGACCAGGGTCAGGCCGTCGGCCGTGTGCAACTCGATCGGCTCCCGCCGGGCGGGCAGCACGGTCGCCGCGCGAATCTCCACCATCGATCCCTTCAGTAACGGCTGCGGCCTGGGCCGCGGTCGAGTCTCTTACGCCAGCAGGCCGGGTGCCAATGACGCCGCTCCTCGTCGCCGCCCGGCCAGTTGGGCCAGCTCACCAGGTGCGGCTGGCCACTGCGGATCTCCTGGTCACAACCGGGGCACCGGTAGTTCTTCGTCGCGGCGGCGCCGGTGAGCATGCGTACTTTCCACTCGCCGTCGGGCCACTCCTCCACCTTGTCCAGGCCGGTGGGAAAACCGAAGGGACGGGAGGACTCCCTCCGGCGGGCGCGTCGAGGGCTCATCCGCCGACCACACCCACCTGTTCGAACGCCATGCGTCCAGTTTTCCAGAGGCACTAAGGTGGATGGTCATGCGGTTGGTCATCGCGCGATGCAGCGTGGATTACATCGGACGGCTCACGGCTCACCTGCCGATGGCGCCGAGGCTCGTCCTCATCAAGGCCGACGGCAGCGTGAGCATTCACGCCGACGACCGTGCCTTCAAGCCGCTCAACTGGATGAATCCGCCGTGCAAGCTCAAGGAGGACGGCGAGACCTGGACGGTCACCCACGGCAAGACCGGCGAGAAGCTGGTGCTGACCATGGCGGAGATCATCCACGACTCCAGCCACGAGCTGGGGGTCGACCCCGGCCTGATCAAGGACGGCGTGGAGGCACACCTGCAGGAGCTGCTCGCCGAGCACATCACGACCCTGGGCGACGGCTACTCGCTGATCCGGCGCGAGTTCATGACGGCCATCGGCCCCGTCGACATCCTGTGCCGGGACTCGGCGGGGGCGACGGTGGCGGTGGAGATCAAGCGCCGCGGGGAGATCGACGGGGTCGAGCAGCTCACGCGTTACCTGGAGCTGCTCAACCGCGATCCGCTGCTGGCCCCCGTACGCGGGGTCTTCGCCGCCCAGGAGATCAAGCCGCAGGCCCGCGTGCTGGCCACCGACCGGGGCATCGACTGCGTGACGCTCGACTACGACGCGTTGCGCGGCATCGAGCCGGAGAACCCCACCCTGTTCTGACCCGCCGCGGCCCCCGTCCCGACCAGGGGAGCGACCTGGTAAGCACTGGCTTACCGGTTTATCGTGGCGGCATGACGACGCTCACGTTCGACTCACTCAACCCGGCGACCGGCGAGGTCGTCGCCAGTCATCCTCAGCACACCCCGCAGGACGTGCACCAGGCGGTGGGGCGGGCGGAGGAGGCCGCCGCGTGGTGGGCCGCGCTGGGCCACGCCGAGCGCAGGCGCCGGCTGCTCGACTACAAGGCGGTCCTCACGCAGCACCTCAGAGAGCTGGCCGCCCTCGTGCACCAGGAGACCGGCAAGCCGGTGGGTGACGCGACGCTGGAGATCGTCCTGGCCGTCACCCACCTCGACTGGGCCGCCCGCAACGCCCCCAAGGTGCTCGGCCGCCGCCGCGTGGCCACCGGCCTGATCGGCCTGAACCTGGCCGCCACCCTCGAATACCTGCCCCTCGGCGTCGTCGCCGTCATCGGCCCGTGGAACTACCCCGTCTTCACGCCCATGGGCTCCATCGCCTACGCGCTGGCGGCCGGGAACGCGGTCGTCTTCAAGCCCAGCGAGCTGACCCCCGGCATCGGGGTTCGCCTGGCCGAACTGTTCAGGGAGTCCGTCCCCGAGCACCCGGTGTTCCAGACCGTCACGGGCCTGGGCGAGACGGGGGCCGCGCTGGCGGGCGACCCCCGCGTGAAGAAGGTGGCCTTCACCGGCTCCACCGCCACGGCCAAGCGCGTCATGGCCGCCTGCGCCGAGAACCTCACGCCGATCGTCGCCGAGTGCGGCGGCAAGGACGCCTTCATCGTCGACGGCGACGCCGACGTCGGGGCGGCCGCCGACGCCTGCCTGTGGGGCGCGATGTCCAACGCCGGCCAGACGTGCGTCGGCGTCGAACGGGTCTACGTCGTGGACGCCGTCTACGACCGTTTCATGCGCGAGCTGACCGAACGGGTGGCGAGGGTGCGCGCCGGCGAGGACTACGGCCCGATCACGATGCCGGGTCAGGTGGACATCATCAAGCGGCACATCGACGACTCCGCCAAGTCGGGCCGGACGGTGACGGGCGGCCCCGCCTCGGTACGCCCCCCGTACGTCGACCCGGTCATCGTCGAGGACGTGCCGGAGGACTCCCCCGCCGTACGCGAGGAGACGTTCGGCCCGACCATCACCGTACGCCGCACCCGCGACGCCCAGGAGGCACTTGAGCTGGCCAACGCCTCGGCGTACGGGCTGGGCGGCACGATCTTCAGCAGGGACGCCCGCCGCGCCGCCGAACTGGCCCGGCTGATGCGCAGCGGCATGACCGCGATCAACTCGGTCATCTCCTTCGCGGGAGTGCCCGCCCTGCCGTTCGGCGGGACGGGCGACTCCGGCTTCGGGCGCATCCACGGGGCCGACGGACTGCGCGAGTTCGCCCGGCCCAAGGCCGTCTCACGACAGCGCTTCGCGATGCCCGGGATGAACCTGACCTCCTTCAACCGTGGCCCCGCCGAACTTGAGCGGCTGGTCAGGCTTGTCACGTTCTTGCATGGCCGACGTAAAAGATAACCTTCTTACCCTTTTCCAAATCCGATCATCCGTCCATAATTGTGTGCTCTGGGGGCCACGATCATGTTGGACGGGTGGAATGTGAACCGGTCTTACCGGGGAATGTCGGCTGAGCAAAGGCTGGCAGACAGACGCGAGCGGCTGATGACGGCCGCGTACACGCTATACGCGAAGCCTGGATTCGCGGCGACGACCATCGAAAGGCTGTGCTCGGAGGCCAGGATCTCCAACCGGGCCTTCTACGAATGTTTCGGCGGCCGGGAGGATCTCCTCCAGGCGTTACACGATCGCTGCGTGGACGAAAGCCTCGAGGCCGTCGCCAAAGCGTTACACGAGGCGCCGAACTCCCTTGACGGGAGAGTCAAGGCGGGGATTCGCGCCTATCTCGAGTTCACCACCGCCGACTGGCGGCGGGCCCGCATCATGCACGTGGAGGTACGCAGGTCGGGGGACATCCTGACACTGTCGCGTCAACGCGCGGTGGACGCGTTCGCCCGACTTGTGGAGGAGGCGTCGGCGGATTTCCCCATGGCCGCCACGTTGAATCGCCGGCTGGTGGCGCTCGGCATCATAGGGGCGTTGCAGGAGCTGCTGATCGAATGGCTGCTCTCCGACGAGCAGCCGGAGATCGACGAACTCGTCGCCGTGGCGGTCCACATCTTCGGTCGCAGTCTCGGCACGAGTTGATCGCGATTTTGACTCGCATTCACGCCTTTCCCCCAACGGACGGCCGAAATCTACATTTCGTCTAAGCACCGAAAGAGCGGGCAACGGCTGATCGTTGCCCGCTCCGATATGTCACATCAGGCCACCGCGACCACAGGAACCTCCACATGCAACACCCGATTCAGCCGGGTCACCGTCAGTATCCGCATGATCCTCGGTGGCACCCCCCGAAGAACGAGGCGGCGTCGCACGCTCAACGCGCGCCGATGCGCGCCCACGAGGACGCCGAGACCGGTCGCGTCGATCATCTCCAGTCTGGAGAGATCGAGGATCAGGTCGCCTTCGCCGGAGTCGAGAGCCTTGTGCAGCCTCTCACGCACCCCCGCAGACGTGCCGGCGTCGAGCCGGGCACCGATCCGCACCACCTGGGCTCTCGGATTGCCCCGGACGCGCATGCCACCTCCTCAGTCACGCTCGCTCGCGTTGTCGTCCGCTGCGCCATTCCGGCGGTCACCCGCCGGACGCAGCACTTGCCGAGGTGAACCTCCGCAGGACTCCCCTACCCAGCTATCGGCAATGACACGACCGCACGCAGCAGGAAGTGTCCGTCGCCGGTCGGCTGGGCGGTCACGACGCCGCCCACGGCGGCCAGTCGCTCCCCCAGCCCCGCCAGGCCGCTGCCCAGCTCCGTGGCCCCGCGCCGGGCCACGCCGTCGTTGCGCACGGTCAGCTCGGCCTCGTGCTCGGTGAGGCGGATCGCGATGTCGCAGAAGGTCGCGGTGCTGTGCTTGAGCACGTTGGTCACGGCCTCGCGCACCGCGAAGGCGAACACCGGGGCCACGCCGGCCGGCGGCTCGCGGTAGGGCAACCCGACCTCGCAGCGGACCCCCGCCGCCTCGAGCACACCCTTCACGCTATTCAGCTCAGCGGTCAAGTCAAGCTCGCGGTAGCCGCGCACTGCCTGCCGCAGCTCCTTCAGCGCCTTCCTGGTCAGCCGGTTCACCTCGGACATCTCCGCCTTGGCCGCCGCCGCGTCCGCATCGGACAGGCGTACGGCCAGGTCGGTCTTGACGGCGATGGCCGAGAGCTGGTGCCCCACGAGGTCGTGCAGGTCTCGGGCGAAGCGCAGCCGCTCCTCCGCCAGCGCGAGCCGGGTGTGGGCCTCCCTGCCTCTGTGCGCCTCCACGGCCAGCGCCCAGATCCACATCCACACCCGGTTGGACGCCGGCACCGCCGCGCACAGGGCCCCGTAGGCGACCAGGTTGAAGACCAGCGCCTCGCCGCGCGTCAGCTCGAAGGCCGTGGAGGTCAGGCCGACCTCCCGCCCCAGGGAGCTGAGCGCGACGCCGGCCGCCCACGTGCCCGCCTGCAGCGCCAGCGCCGTACGCCGGGACACCTCCAGCGTGGCGACCGACAGCCAGCACACGAGCGCGAAGCCCCAGCCGAACGAGTCGGCCCCGCCCAGACCGGCCGCCGACAGCGCGACGACCGCCGCCCCCACCACCTGCCAGGTGGGGCGACGGCGGTCGAGCACTGCTTTGACGACGTCCCTGCAGAGCCAGGTGAACCCGATCGCGGCGAGCAGCGCGGGCGCCACGCGCCACCAGACGAGCCGCCCCTCGCCCGCCGCGACCGCGATCGTCATGAGGATCAGCAGCCACATCACGGCGAAACCGGAGAGCAGCACCTTCCAGGTGATGCGCCGCGCCCGCTCGATCGTGTCCATCTACGCCCGCGTACGCAGGACTTCGCCGAGTTTCAGCCGGGCGCCCGTCCGCAGCACGGCCCGCTCGTACACCTTGGCCCCGAAGGCGAGCACCGCCACCACGGCCGCCAGCATCGCCGCCATGGACAGCCCCACCTGCCACATCGGCACCTCGGTCGCCGCCATCCGGACCGGCATGATCATGGAGGAGAACGGCGGGATGTACGACGCCACCGTCGCCAGCGTGCCCGTGGGCTCGTTGCTGGCGTAGAAGGCCACGAAGTACGTCGCCATGATGATCATGGTCAGCGGCGTCAACACGGAGTTCACCTCCTCCTGGCGCGAGACCAGCGAGGCGGAGGCCGCCGCGAGCGTGGCGAAGAACGCGTAGCCCAGCACGAACCACAGCACCACCCCGGCCACCAGCCCGGGGATGCCGGGCGGGAAGTCGGCGGCCAGGCCGGAGGCGAAGGCGGCGCCGAGGCCGACCACCAGGATCGTGACCAGGTTGATCAGGCCCAGGATGCCCAGTCCGACGATCTTCCCGCCGAGGAGCTGCCAGGGCCGTACGGAGGCCAGCAGGATCTCCACGATCCGGCTGCCCTTCTCCTCCACCACGCCCATGGCGACCATGACGACCTGGCCCAGGATCAGCATGAACAGGATGAGGACGAGCACGGTCGCGATGGCTCCGCGGGCGGCCTCGTACCGGGTGTCGGCGCCCACCGACTCCATCTGCAGCGGCGGGATCGCCACCCCGGCCGCGCCGAGCTTGAACTCCCGGTTGACGCTCTGCATGAGCACGCCGAGCTGGGCGTCGATCTCGCCGTCTGTGAGCACCTTGGCGCCGTTGACCAGCACCGCGTCCACGTCGCCCGCGAGCACGGCCCGCTCGGCCGCCGCCTCGTCGGGGAAGGCGCGCCACTCGAACCCGACCTCGGGCGCCGCCGCCTGGAGCGGGAGCTGCTGGGAGTTCACGGTGCCCAGGGTGTAGGAGTCGCCGCCGCCGCCGAAGATCTTGGGGGCGAACGACAGCCCCGCCACCAGCACGGCCGTGACCAGCAGGCCGATCACGAACGCCCGGGTGCGAACCTGGGTGCTCACCTCGCGACGGGCGACCAGCATCAGTCCGTTCACGCCACGGCCTCCTTGAAGATCTCGGTCAGGGTCGGGTGCTGGACCCCGAAGTGCTCCACGTGCCCAGCCTTCATGGCGCGGCGCAGGATCTCCTGGTCGTCGCCGCCGGTCGTGAGCAGGGTGTGCCGGTCGCCGTGCACGGTGACCGTACCGGGCAGGCCGTCGGCCCAGCCGGGGGCCGGGTCGCGGACGACGACCCGCAGCGTGTCGCCCTCCGCCGACCGCAGGGCGTCCACCGTACCGGCGGCGACCATGCGGCCCGCCGAGACGATGCCCACGGAGTCGCACAGCCGCTCCACCAGTTCGAGCTGGTGGCTGGAGAAGATCACCGGCACGCCGCCCCTGCACCGCTCCTGCAGCGCCCCGACCAGCGCGTCCACGGCGATCGGGTCCAGGCCGGAGAACGGCTCGTCCAGGATCAGCACCTGGGGATCGTGCACGAGCGCCACGGCGAGCTGCACGCGCTGCTGGTTGCCCAGGGAGAGCGCCTGCACGGCGTCGTTCCTGCGCTCGGTCAGCCCGAGCCGCTCCAGCAGGTCATCGGTGGCCTTCTTCGCGGCCTGCGCGCTCAGGCCGTGCAGGCGGCCGAAGTATTCGATCTGCTCGGCGACCCGCATCTTCTGGTAGAGCCCGCGCTCCTCCGGCATGTACCCGAACCGCTGCCTGGCGTCGTGGTCGAGGGGCCTGCCCTCCCAGCTCACCGAGCCGGCGTCCGCCTGGAGCACGCCCATCACGATGCGCATCGTCGTGGTCTTGCCTGCGCCGTTCGCGCCGACGAACCCGAACATCTCGCCCGGCCGCACGGCGAAGCTGATCCCGTCCAAAGCGACCTTGCCGCCGGGAGCGCTGGGACCACCCGCGAAACGTTTGCGCAGCTCGCTGATCTCGAGCATCAGGTCATCTCCTTCGTCATGGGTCAATAGTGCCCTTCGCCCTGTTCAGCGGGGTAGTCGTGGAAATCACGCGGCGGAGGTGGATCCCGCGTCCGATCCCGATGACATTTGTCACTACGCTGAGGCCATGACACGCGCGGACAGAGACGGGGCGGGCGGCGACGGCCCCGACAGGGACAAGCCGGTGGTCCTCTCTCGCATCTACACGAGGGTCGGCGACGACGGCACCACGGCCTTGGTCGACATGAGCCGCACCTCGAAGACCGATCCCCGGCTGGCGGCCTACGCCGACGTCGAGGAGGCCAACGCCCACCTGGGCCTGGCGCTGTCCTTCCGCACGCTCTCCGACGACCTGACGGGGGTGCTCACGCGCGTCCAGAACGAACTGTTCGACGTGGGGGCCGACCTGGCCACCCCGGTCGTGGCCGAGCCGGAGTTCCCGCCGCTGCGGGTCGAGCCGTCGTACGTCACGTGGCTGGAGGAGCAGTGCGACCGGCTCAACGCCGGGCTCAAGCCGCTGCGGAGCTTCATCCTGCCGGGCGGCGACCCCGCCGCGGCCGCGCTGCACGTGGCCCGCGTCACCGTCCGCCGGGCCGAGCGGACGACCTGGGCGGCCCTCCAGGCGCACGAGGACATGAACCCGCTGACCGCGAAATACCTCAACCGCCTGTCAGACCTGCTCTTCATCGCCTGCCGCGTCGCCCACGCGGGCGACGAGATCCTCTGGAAGCCGGGCGGCACCCGCTGACCCCCGCGCGAGCGGGCCGGAGGCGGGCCGTGACGGCCTCAGGCGACGTCGAGGTAGGCGCTCGGCGGGGCCGACTCCAGCCAGGCCAGGAAGCCGGTCAACGCGTCGGCGCTCATGGCCAGGGACAACCCGCGGGTGCTCCCCTCGCAGTCGACCGCGTACAGGCCGCCGTCGATCTCACGCCGGGCGGATACGACGAGGCCGCGCCTCGCGATCGCGTGGCGCGGCCTGAGCCGGATGCCCAAGAGCGGAATCCAGTGGAGCTCCCCGTCGGCGTAGCGGGCCACCCCGCTCTGCCACCCGCGCTCCCCCACCCGCAGGCGACAGGGTACGCTCCCCCGCGAACGGGCCAACGTGAAGCCCCGCAGGACTATGAGGGCGGCCAGCAGCACTACGAGAGTCACAACCGTCGCCGCCATGCCGCCCCCCTGAGCCGTTCTTGAAATGTATTAAACCTCTTCGCCTGCCGCGCGCAGCCGGGCCCTGGCACGCTTGGCCTCGACTGCCGCGTCGGCGTCTTCCTGGTTGGCCTCGATCGAAGCCTGGGCCCGGTCGAGAGCGTCGCGGGCCGCCGCGACATCGACCTCGGAACCGAGCTCGGCCACCTCGGCCAGCACGGACACCTCGTCGTCGGCCACGGAGATGAATCCCCCGTGCACCGCCGCCACCAGCTCCGGCTCGCCTTCCCGCTTCACGCGCAGCACTCCGCCCTCGACGAGGACACCGAGCACAGGTGCGTGTTGCGGCATAATACCGATCTCGCCGTCCACGGTCTTGGCAATCACCATGTCGGCCTCGCCCGACCAGATCTCACGCTCGGGTGAGACAACCCCTACGCGTAGCTTCGCCACTGAAGTAGGTTCCTTTCCGATCAGGTGGCGGCTCGGCCCTGGTGGAGCCGCGCCGCCACCGTGGGGCGATTAGCGACGCTCGAGTTCCTTGGCCTTCGCGATGGCCTGCTCGATGCCACCGACCATGAAGAACGCCTGCTCGGGCAGGTGGTCGTACTCACCCGCGCACAGGCCCTTGAAGGAGGCGATGGTCTCGTCGAGCGGCACGGTCTCGCCCGGCTGGCCGGTGAAGGCCTCGGCCGCGTACATCGGGTGCGACAGGAAGCGCTCGATGCGGCGGGCCCGCTGGACGGTGACCTTGTCCTCCTCGGAGAGCTCGTCGATACCGAGGATCGCGATGATGTCCTGGAGCTCGCGGTACTTCTGCAGGATCCGCTTGGTCTCCTGGGCCACCCGGTAGTGCTCCTCGCCCACGATCTGCGGGTCGAGGATCCGGGAGGAGGAGTCGAGCGGGTCCACCGCCGGGTAGATGCCCTTCTCCGAGATCGGCCGCGAGAGCACGGTCTGCGCGTCGAGGTGCGCGAACGCGTTGTGCGGAGCCGGGTCGGTGATGTCGTCGGCGGGCACGTAGATCGCCTGCATGGAGGTGATCGAGTGACCGCGCGTCGAGGTGATGCGCTCCTGGAGCACACCCATCTCGTCGGCCAGCGTGGGCTGGTAACCCACGGCGGACGGCATACGGCCGAGCAGCGTGGAGACCTCGGAACCGGCCTGCGTGAAGCGGAAGATGTTGTCGATGAACAGCAGCACGTCCTGCTTCTGCACGTCGCGGAAGTACTCCGCCATCGTCAGCGCGGACAGGGCGACCCGCAGACGGGTGCCCGGCGGCTCGTCCATCTGACCGAAGACGAGCGCGGTGTCCTTGAGAACGTCCGCCTCCTCCATCTCCAGCCACAGGTCGTTGCCCTCACGGGTGCGCTCGCCCACCCCGGCGAAGCACGAGGTGCCACCGAAGTTGCGGGCGACGCGGCGGATCATCTCCTGGATCAGAACGGTCTTGCCGACGCCGGCGCCGCCGAACAGACCGATCTTCCCACCCTGCACGTACGGGGTGAGCAGGTCGATGACCTTGATGCCGGTGACCAGCAGCTCGGTACGGGACTCGAGCTGGTCGAAGGGCGGCGACGGCCGGTGGATGCCCCAGCGCTCGTTGATCTTGAGCGACGCGGTCGGCACGTCGAGCGTCTCGCCCAGCGCGTTCCACACGTGGCCCTTGACGACGTCGCCGACCGGCACCGAGATCGGGCCGCCGGTGTCGGTGACCGCCTGGCCGCGGACCAGGCCGTCGGTGGGCTGCATCGAGATGGCCCTGACCAGGTTGTCGCCCAGGTGCTGGGCCACCTCGAGCGTCAGCGTCTTGGTCTCGCCGCCGAGGGTCACCTCGACCTTGAGCGCGTTATAGATGTCGGGCATCGCCTCGACGGGGAACTCCACGTCGACGACGGCGCCGGTGACGCGCGCCACGCGGCCGGTGCCGGCCGCCGCGGCTTCTACAGTTTCAACAGCCTCTGCAGTCATTTCACTCTTTCCCCGCTGCGGCGTCAGCGAGCGCGTTGGCGCCACCGACGATCTCGCTGATTTCCTGGGTGATCTCAGCCTGGCGAGCCTGGTTCATCTGCTGGGTGAGCACCCGCATCAGCTCGTTGGCGTTGTCGGTCGCGGCCTTCATCGCACGCCGTCGCGCGGCCTCCTCGGAGGCGGCGGACTGGAGCAGCGCCGTGAAGATGCGCGACTCCACGTAGCGCGGCAGCAGCGACTCCAGCACGTCACCGGCGGTCGGCTCGAACTCGAAGTACGGCGGGATCGCGGTGGACTCCGTCGCCTCGGTCTCCTCGACCTCCAGCGGCAGGATCCGCTTGACCACGACGTTCTGCGTGAGCATCGAGACGAACTCGGTCGACACGATGTGGATCTCATCGATCCCGTTGTCGTCCTTGAACGAGTCGATCAGCGTGTTCGCGATCTCCTTGGCGTCGGCGTAGGCCGGCTTCCGTGAGAAGCCGACCCAGTTGCCGCCCATGTCCCTGCTGCGGAAGGTGTGCCAGGTGACACCCTTGCGCCCGGTGACGAACGGCACCACGTTCAGCCCACGGGCCTGCAGCAGCCCGCGCAGGGCCTCGGCCTCGCGCAGCACGTTGGCGTTGAAGCCGCCGCAGAACCCGCTGTCGCTGGTGACGATGAGCACGCCCGCCTTGGTGGGGTTCTCCTTCGCCACGGTCAGCGGATGGTCGACGCTGGCCGCGTTGCTGACGACGCCGGTGACGGCGCGCGTGATCTCGCGCTCGTACGGCAGCGCCGCCTGCATCCGCTGTTGCGCCCGCACGATCCGTGAGGAGGCGATGAGCTCCTGGGCGCGCGTGATCTTCGCGGTCGACTTGACCGAGTTGATCCGCCGCCGCAGCAGCCTTAGCTGGGCACCCATGACCTACTTCTCCGTCGAGGGACGGACGACCTTCTTGATCTTCTCCTGGCCGACCTCGTCGGCGTCGAGCGGCGCCACCGGCTCGTCCTTGACCAGCAGCTCGCCCGAGGAGGTGGTGAAGCCCTTCTTGAACTCCGTGATGGCGTCCTTGAGGGCGGTCACGGCGTCGTCGGCGAGGTCCTTGGTCTCCCGGATCCCGTCGAAGATGCCCTTGTGCGAGGACTGCAGGTAGTCGAGGAACTCCTGCTCGAAGCGGCGGATGTCCTCGGTGGGAACCTCGTCGAGCTCACCGGTGGTGCCGGACCACACCGACACGACCTGCCGCTCGACCGGGTACGGCGAGTACTGAGGCTGCTTGAGCAGCTCGACCAGCCGCTGACCGCGCTCGAGCTGGGCCCGGGAGGCGGCGTCGAGGTCGGAGGCGAACGAGGCGAACGCCTCCAGGTCGCGGTACTGCGACAGCGACAGCTTCAGCGTGCCCGCCACCTTGCGCATCGCCTTGACCTGCGCCGAGCCACCGACTCGGGAGACCGAGATACCGACGTTGATGGCCGGACGGACGCCCGCGTTGAACAGGTCGGTCTCAAGGAAGCACTGGCCGTCGGTGATGGAGATGACGTTGGTCGGGATGAACGCCGAGACGTCGTTGCCCTTGGTCTCGATGACCGGCAGACCCGTCATCGAGCCCGCGCCCATGTCGTCGGAGAGCTTGGCGCAGCGCTCCAGGAGGCGGGAGTGGAGGTAGAAGACGTCGCCGGGGAAGGCCTCGCGGCCCGGAGGGCGACGCAGCAGCAGGGACACGGCGCGGTAGGCGTCGGCCTGCTTGGTCAGGTCGTCGAAGACGATGAGGACGTGCTTGCCCTGGTACATCCAGTGCTGGCCGATGGCGGAACCAGTGTAGGGGGCAAGATATTTGTAACCGGCCGGGTCGGAGGCGGGGGCGGCGACGATGGTCGTGTAGTCAAGCGCGCCTGCCTCCTCGAGGCGGGCCTTGACCTGCGCGATCGTCGAGCCCTTCTGGCCGATGGCGACGTAGACGCAGCGGACCTGCTGCTCGGGGTCGCCGGAGAGCCAGCCCTCACGCTGGTTGAGGATCGTGTCGACGGCGATCGCCGTCTTGCCGGTGCCGCGGTCGCCGATGATGAGCTGACGCTGGCCGCGGCCGATCGGCGTCATGGCGTCGATCGCCTTGATGCCGGTCTGCAGCGGCTGCTTCACCGGCTGCCGCTGGACGACCGTGGGCGCCTGGAGCTCGAGAGCGCGCAGGCTCTCGGACTCGATGGCGCCCTTGCCGTCGAGCGGGTTGCCGAGGGGGTCGACCACGCGGCCGAGGAAGTTGTCGCCGACGGGCACGGACAGGACCTCGCCCGTCCTGCGGACCGTCTGGCCCTCCTCGATGCCGCTGAAGTCACCCAGGACCACGACACCGATCTCGCGGGTGTCGAGGTTGAGTGCCAGGCCGCGCGTGCCATTCTCGAACTCGAGCAGCTCGTTCGCCATCGCCGAGGGAAGGCCGGAGACATGGGCGATACCGTCGCCGGCGTCGACGACGGTCCCGATCTCCTCGCGCGCGGCGCCTTCCGGTTCGTACGCCTGGACGAAGCGCTCAAGCGCGTCCCGGATCTCGTCCGGCCGGATCGTAAGCTCCGCCATCTCTACTCTGTCTCCCTCTTCGCCTAGCCGGCCAACCGGCGGCGGACTTCTTCGATTCGTCCCACAATGGTGGTGTCGATGATCTCGTCGCCGATGCGGACCGAGAACCCACCGAGCACCCGCTTGTCGACCTCGACGTTCAGGTGCACGTCACGGCCGTACGAGGTGCGCAGCCACGCCGTCAGGCGCTCCTTCTGCGCCTCGGACAGCTCGACCGCGCTACGCACCACCGCCACGAGGCGCTGGCGCTGCTGGGCCACGAGCTGGCCGAACTCTTCCAGACCTGGCTCCAGGTTACGTCCTCGCGGATGCACCACAACCTGCGTGATCAGACGCAGGCTGGTCGGGGCGACCTTGCCGTCGAGCAGGTCGCGCAGCAGGTCGCGCTTGCCCGCTTCGGGCGCGGCCGCGTCGGCGAGCGCGCGACGCAGGTCAGGGTTGGCGGCGACGATACGGCCGAAGCGGAAGAGTTCGTCCTCCACCTCGTCGAGCCTGGACTGGCTCTCCGCCTCCGCGGCCGCGGCGACGACGCCGAGCCGTTCGAGCACGTCGGCCAGGTCACCGGCGCGCGACCACTTGGCCGAGACCGCGGCCTCGGCCGTGGCGATGGCCGCAGTGCCGACCTTGCCGTCGAGCAGCGAGCCCACCACGGCGGACTTCTGCTCGGGAACCCTGGCCGGGTCGGACAGGGCGCGGCGCAGGCCGTGCTCGCGGTCGAGCAGATCCGCGACCGCGAACAGCTCGTCGGAGAGCGTACCGAGGTCGGCACCGCCGGCGACCGCGTTGAACCGCTCTTCGACGTCGGCCAGCGAGGCCCTGCTCAAACCGCGCATCAGCGCACCGCCTGCGCGGTGCTGTTCTCCAGCTCGTCGAGGAACCTGTCGACGATGCGGCTCTGGCGGACCTCGTCCTCGAGGGACTCGCCCACGATGCGGCCGGCCAGGTCGGTCGACAGGCGGCCGATCTCCGCGCGGAGCTGGGCGAAGGCCGCCTGGCGGTCCGCCTCGATCTGCGCGTGCGCGGCCTCGACGAGACGGCGGGCCTCGGCCTGCGCCTCCTCGCGAAGCTCGGCCTTGATCTGTGCGGCCTGCTCGCGAGCCTCCTCGCGCAGCCTGGCGGCGTCGCGACGGGCCTCTTCGAGCTGCTCGGAGTAACGCTTCTGCAGGGCCTGAGCCTCCGCCTGCGCCTCCTCGGCCCGCTTGATGCCGCCCTCGATCGCGTCGGTCCGCTCGGCCAGCGTCTTCTGGATGCGCGGGACGAGGATCCTGCCAACGACGATCAGGACAACGGCGAACGAGAAGATACCGACGATGAGCTCGTAGTCGTGGGGAAAGAGCGGGTTTGCGCCCTCCTCCGCCGCAGCGAGGAGCGTAGCTGCCTTAATCATGGACGCAGCCTTTCGTCAGGAGGTTCGTCTGGCCTTAGATGTTCGCGAAGATGAAGGGCGCGACCAGACCGAGCAGGGCCAGGGCCTCGGTGAGGACGAAGCCGAGGAGCATGTTCTGGCGGATCAGGCCGTACGCCTCCGGCTGGCGCGCGATGGCCTGCACGCCCTGACCGAAGATGATGCCGACGCCGATGCCGGGGCCGATGGCGGCGAGACCGTAACCGATGGCGGTGACGTTGCCGGAGACCTCAGCGAGAACGCTCATTGCTGTTATTCCTTTACTGGACGGCCGGTGAAGTGGAGTCTCACCGGTCATGGATATTCCGGTATGTGGTTCTCAGTGATCTGGGTGCAGCGCGCCGCCGATGTACATCGACGCCAGCATCGCGAAGAGGAACGCCTGCAGGAACTGGATGAACATCTCGAACGCGGTGAAGATGATCGTCATGATCACGCCGAGGACGCCGATGGGGGCCCCGAGCGGGGTCAACTGCTCGAACAGGAACCAGAAGCCCACCATGCTGAAGAACGCCAGCAGCATGTGACCTGCGAACATGTTCGCGAAGAGTCGCACCATGTGCGTGAACGGTGCGATGATCATGTTCGAGAGGAACTCGATCGGTGCCAGCAGGAAGTAGATGCCCTTCGGCAGCCCCGGGGGGAACATCATGTTCTTGAAGTAGCCGATGCCGCCCTGGTGCTTGACGCCCAGGTAGACCTTGAGCACGTAGATCGAGATCGCGAGGACCGCCGGGAAGGCGATGTGCGAGGCCACGGGGAACTGCGCTATGGGGATGACGCCCATGACGTTCCAGATGAGGACCAGGAAGAACACCGAGAGCAGCAGGCCCATCCACCGGTCGGCGTCCTTGCCCAGGAAGGGCCGGGCGACCTGGTCGCGGACGAACATGTAGCCGTACTCGACCACGTTCTGGACACCCCGTGGCACCACCTTCGGATTTCCGAAGGCGGCCCAGGTGACACCGATCACCAGCACCGCGCTGAGCAGTGCCAGCAGGACCGGCTTGGTGAACCAGTCGACCCCGGGGATGATCGGAGGCAGGTTGAACAGTTCGTCAGGCGTTGGCGCCCCGAACTGGTCAGCGGGTGTCGCGAGGACCGTCAGCGCACTCACGCGGCGTTCCCTTCATCAACGTCGTAGTGTGGATCACAAGGATTTCCCTCAGCGAAGTCGTCGCTGCGGCGGACTAGCGGGAGAACTTCCGGTAGGCGGAGTAGCCGGAGAGCACTAGCCCCAGAACGATGCCTATGGGGAAGAACGCGGACATGTCCAGCCACCGGTCCAGCAACCACCCGAGGCCGCCGTAGATGGCCATCCCAGCGAGCAGCAAGCTCGGGATCGACCACATGGCGTCGGCGAAGTCGCGACCGTCTTCTTCCGGTCGGCGTTCCTGTGCGCTCATCGCGGGGCTGACGATAGCAGGCAAGTAGAGGACTAGTCATATCGGGCCCCACCCGAGGGCCGACCTCATGAGTCGCCCTTCCCGGGGACCCCGGCTTCGGGGTCGACGTAGAGCATCTTCGTCTTGACGAAGGCACGCACCTCGAAACCCGTCCAGACCAGCGTGCACACCACGACGGCCCAGGCGAACGCCTGCGTGTTCCAGAGCGTGGTGTCACGGAAGGAGGCGAGTACGATCATGATGACGACGACCTTGACGAGATAGCTGCCCATCGCCGCGATCGCCATCATCTGCGGGGAGACGCGGGCGGCGTATGACACCGCCACCACACTGATGCTGAAGAAGACCCCGACGAGCAGGGCGCCGATGACCGCGCCCAGCGCCCCCTTGCCACCTGCCGTCAGGAGCGCCACGACCACGGCGACCACTCCAACCAGGGCGGTCGGAATCGCGGCGCTTTTGAGTACGCGCAAGTCGTTGGCCTGCATCAATGCTCCATCAAACAGTTATCAAGCGAGCGTTTGCTACCTCCAGAGCCGCTCGGCCTGGAGTCCCTGCTCGTGAAAGATATCACAAGCTCACAGAAGACCGCTTTTACCTGCCGTTTCTAGTTCGCGATCAAGAACGGCCTGGAAAGACGGGAATGACCGGTTTTCCGTCGGCCGTCGCGCGATCGTGCGAAGGGCCGTCCGCCGGTGGCCGCCTGGGCTGGGACTCCGGCGCGATCGGCGGCATCGGCCCGGTGGGCGGACCGTCGTCGTTGTCGGGCCGCTTGCCTCTCTCGGCCGAGTGGGCGCCGCCCCGCCCTCGCCACCAGCGCGGGGCCGCCATCAGGACCAGCGCCGCCAGCGCCAGCACGATGACCACGGGGAACAGCAGCACCGGCACACCCTGCCGGGACATCAGGACCATGCCGAAGGCGAACGCGAACGCCCACGCGTACATGATCAGCACCGAACGCCGGTGCGAGTAGCCGATGTCGAGCAGTCGGTGGTGCAGGTGACCGCGGTCGGGCGCGAACGGCGACAGGCCGTGAGACGTACGCCGGACCACGGCGGTGATCAGGTCGGTCAGCGGGAGGACCAGCACCGCGGCGGGCAGCAGCAGCGGCAGGAAGACGCCGGCCTTGTTCATGTCTTCGATGGCCGCCGGGTCGAGCGGCGTCACGGTCACGATCGAGGAGGCGAGCACCAGGCCGATCAGCATGGCCCCGGTGTCGCCCATGAAGATCTTCGCCGGATGGAAGTTGTGCGGCAGGAACCCCAGGCAGGTGCCGATGAGAACGGCGGCGATGGCGGCGGTGGTGGTGATGTTGCCCACGCTCATGCTCTGGGCCAGGAAGATCGAGTAGGCCCAGGTGGCCATGGCGGCGATGCACACGATCCCGGCAGCGAGCCCGTCGAGGCCGTCGACGAAGTTGACCGCGTTGATGGTCACGACCACGACCAGGATCGTGATGATCGTGCTCAGCGTGTAGTCGAGGCTCATGGAGCCGCCCCAGTCTTTGGGCAGCGGCAGGTAGAGCAGTCGCATGTTGAAGAAGACCAGCACGCCCGCCGCCGCGATCTGCCCGGCGAGCTTGATGAAGGCGTCCATGCCCCACCAGTCGTCGAGGAAGCCGGTGAGCGTGATCAGGCCGCCCGCCACGATCAGCGCGGTGACCGCGTCGGACTCGGACTCGGCCAGCGCCTGGCCGGTGTGGGTGAGCTGGTCGGCGGTGAGCAGCCCCACGACCAGGCCGCCGTACATCGCCAGGCCGCCCAGCCTGGGTGTCGGTGTGGTGTGCACGTCGCGCGCGCGGACCTCGGGCATGGCACCGATGCGGATGGCGAAGCGGCGCACCAACGGGACCAGCAGATAAGTCACCGCCGCCGAGATGAGCGCCATGAACAGGTATTCGCGCACGAACCTAGTTTCCCGGATGCTCCGGCCCGCTGTGACCGGAAAACGACACAGACCATCTTAATATTCGCTGAGATATGGCTGATGGATGGCCAGAAGCGCCGAAACTCTTTCCCTGACCTCCTCCACGGCCTCCGGCCGCCGCACGGCCCGCGCCACCAGGGCGCCCACTTCGGCGAGCTCCTGGGGCCCCATTCCCTGGGTGGTGACACAGGGCGTGCCCACGCGGATACCGGAGGTGACCGCGGGCGGCTCGGGATCGTACGGGACGGCGTTGCGGTTGAGCGTGATCCCTGCCGCCGCGCACCTGCGCTCCGCCTCCGCCCCCGACACCCCGAGCCCGCGCAGGTCGATCAGCGCCAGATGGGTGTCCGTGCCGCCGGACACGGGCCGCATCCCCTCCGCCGCCAGCGCCTCGGCCAGTGCCCTGGCGTTCACGATCACGCGCCTGGCGTAGTCGGCGAACTCCGGCCGCATCGCCTCGCCGAACGCCACCGCCTTGGCCGCCACCGCATGCATCAGCGGCCCACCCTGCACGAACGGGAACACCGCCCGGTCGATCCGGCCGGCCAGCTCGCCGGTGCACAGGATGGCGCCGCCGCGCGGCCCGCGCAGCGTCTTGTGCGTGGTGAAGGTCACGACGTCCGCGTACGGCACCGCCGACGGGATCGCGCCGCCCGCCATCAGCCCGATCGGGTGCGCCGCGTCGACCAGCAGCCATGCCCCCACCTCGTCCGCGATGCAGCGGAAGACCTCGTGGTCGATCAGCCTCGGGTACGCCGTGGCCCCGCACACGATGAGCTTCGGCCGGTGCCGCAGCGCGAGGTCGCGCACCTCTTCGAGGTCGATGAGTTCGGTGTCCCGACGCACGCCGTACGAGACGACGTCGAACCATCTTCCCGAGAAGTTCACCTTCGAGCCATGGGTGAGGTGGCCGCCGTGCGACAGCGCCATGGCCAGCATGGTGTCGCCGGGCTGCAGGAGGGCGGCGTAGGCGGCCAGGTTCGCGGAGGCGCCGGAATGGGGCTGGACGTTCGCGTGCTCGGCCCCGAACAGCTCGCGCGCCCGGTCGATGGCCAGCCGCTCGGCCCGGTCCACGACCTCGCAGCCGCCGTAGTAGCGCCTGCCCGGGTAGCCCTCGGCGTACTTGTTGGTCAAGGTGGAGCCCAGGGCGGCCATGACGGCGGGCGAGGTGAGGTTCTCGCTCGCGATGAGCTGGATCCCGCCGCGTATCCGGTCCAGCTCGTCGATCAGGACCTGCGCGATCTCGGGATCCCGCGTCCGCAGCAGCCCGAAGTCCGGACCGTAGTAGGGTTCTGCACCCATTTCCCCACTGTACGACCGAATGTCCGTTTTCCCCATATATCGGTGATGCCCCGAAATTTCGACTTATGGGAAGGCATGGGGTGCGTTGGCCGTCGTTTGTACCCATCGTGGTGTATCTGAGGCTTCGTCGCTGATCGTGGTGAGCACGGACAGGCGATAGCGCGCCAGCCTGTCACGCCACTCGCGGAGGTCCTCGACGTAGCGCTCGCCCACGGGGGCGTCCCAGGTCTGCGGGCTCCTGGCCATCGCGTACGCCTTGTCGAGAGTGGTCTTGAGCGTCTCCAGATGGGGCATGACGGTGTTCCAGGCCACGACGAGACGCTCGTAGTCGGGATTGAACCGCCAGGCGCGCTGGGGGTCCTCCAGGGGGCCCGTGGAGGTGATGGGCGGGACCTCGTCGCGGCCCTTCGCCCGGGGGGCCGGTGGATCTGCGTACATCAGGCGCTCCTTCCTGGCCGGCCGGGGTCGATCTCACCCTGCGGGCCGTCCGGCCCGACGTCCTGCGGGGCCCAGGCGCCCTTGCCGTACTCGCCGGGCGGGACCTCCACGCTCGGCATCTCCTGGGGCTGGATGTCGCGGTGGTGCTCGACGACCGTCGTGAGGGCGTCGAGAGTGGGCGGCGCCATGTCGGACGACACCACATCGCTCCCGTCATCCGCCCACCCGACACCACCCGCCACGGTCATCGGGGAACCCACGTCCGTCCCAAGGCCCGCGCCCGCCCCCAGGCCCACGTCGGCTCCAGGATCCACGCCCGCCACAAGGCTCACGTCCGATGCAACGCCCGCGTCCGCCGCAAACTCCACGCCCGGTACGAGGTCAACACCCGCCGCAAGGCCCACGTCCGGGGCGAGGCCCGCGCCCGCCGCAAGGCCCACGTCCGGCGCAAGGTCCACGCCCGCCGCAAGGCCCACGTCCGATGCGAGGTCCACACCCGCCGCACTACCCACGTCCGGGGCGAGGCCCGCGCCCGCCGCAACGCTCACGTCCGATGCGAGGCTCGCCTGCGCCGGGAGGTCCACGTCGTAGGCGATCAGGATGTCGTAGTCGGGTGACGTCCCCCCGCCGCCACCGCCGCCCCCGCTTCCGCGCGCGCCGGTCGCCGTGTCGGCCGTCTCCGGCTGGGCTCCGGCACGCACGTCGGTGCCCGTCCCGGTGCCCGGATGGTCGGCGGTTGTGCTGATTGGTGGCTCGGCCGAGGGGTTCGTCGAGGGATTCGTCGGCAGTTCGGCGGAGGGGTTCGTCGGCGGAATCGTCACCGGCTCACCACGTCCACCCGTCCCTTGTCCACCAGGCTCATTGCCGCTGCCTGTGCCCTGACCCGTCCCGCTACCGCCAGCACCCTGGTCACCCGCGCCCCGGCCTTCGGCCCCACCACCACCGGCGCCATCGACACCACCGGCACCAGTACCCTGGCCACCGGTCCCGCTAGCGCCCGTGCCCTGGCTCGGCTGGTCGCCTGTCGGCGGGGCCGGTGTCGGGTCCTTGCCGCCCGGTGTGGTGCTGGTGCCGTCGTCGGGCGTCGGGTCCTGGCGGGAGTCGCAGGCGTCGTCGGTCCGCGACCCGTCTCCATCGGTACGAGCCCCGCTCCCATCGGCCTGCGCCCCGCCCTCGCCTGTGCTGGATCCGCCTGTGCTGGATCCGCCTCCGTCGGTGCGCGCCCCGTTCGCGTCGGTACGGGCTCCGTCCACGTCGGTGCTGGAACCGCCGCCGTCGTTGACAGGGGTTTCGTAGCGGTCGTAGGCCGATGGGGTGGCGGTGCCTGAGACCTCGGTTGTCGTGGCGCCGCCCGAGGTCGTGGTGTCCGGTGGCGGGAGTGTCGCCGACTGGCCGGAGCCCGTGCTCGGCGCGCCCGCGTCGATCGAGCCCGCGGGGCCGTCCGGGCGGATGTCGCGTTCCGCCCACTCCCCCTTGCCGTACTCACCGGCGGGAACCTCGACGCTCGGCATCTCCTGCGGCGCTATGTCCCGATGGTTCTCGATCACCGTCTTCAGCGCGTCCAGGTCGGGTGGGCGGGCCTCCACCGAGACCACGTCGCTGCCGTCGTTGGCCCAGCCGTTGACACTGTTCGCATTCGTCGCGTTCGTCCCATCCGTGGGGCCGGTATCCGCGGGACCGGTGGGGTTCGCCGTGTCGGCGGGGAGTTTCGGCATCTCGGCCGGTTGCACGGTGTCCGCGTTCTCCAGCATGTCCTCCACGACCTCGGCCGTGGGCGGGTCGAGCGGCACCTGCAGCACTTTGACCCCATCGACCTCAATGACCTGCGGTTTGGTCGGGTCGGGTGCGTCCTTGGCGGGAGTGTCCGGCACGCCGCCATCAGGCTTTGTGCCATCAGGCTTGGTGCCATCAGGCTTGGTGTCGTCAGGCTTGGTGTCATCGGGCTTGGTGTCGTCAGGCTTGGTGTCATCGGGCTTTGCGTCATCCGACTGCGCGCCATCCGACTCGGCGCCGTCCGGCTGCGCGCCGTCAGCCTCGGCCCCGCGGTCGCGCCTGCTGTCCTGGTCGGCGTCCTTGGGGTCGTCCTTGGGCTGGTCGGTCGGCTGGTCAACGGGCTGGTCGCCGGTCTTGCCCTCGCTACCGGTCCCGCCGCCCTGACCGGCCCCGGGATCCTGCCGAGTGCCGGTGTCCTTGCCGGTTTCGGTGTCCTTGCCGGTTTCGGTGTCTTTCCCGGTCTCGGTGTCTTTCCCGGTGCTGGTGTCCTTGCCGGTCTCGGTGCCCTTGCCCGTGTCCTGGCCTGTCCCCGTGTTCTTGTCGTCGTTCTTGTCGTCGTCGCGCTTCTCGTCGCCGCCGGTCTTGCCGTCCGAGCCCTTCGGGTCGTCCGTGCCCTTGCCTTCGAGGTTCTTGCCGTCGGGGGTCGGTGTCGTGGCGGGCTCGTCTGTCTTCGGTTGCCCGCCGGTCCCGGGTGCGTCGCCACCCTGTACGGCCCCGGCGCGCGCCGGATCCTCGCGCTTCTCGAGCACCCCGAGCCGCGTGTTGACGTCCTTGACCATCTCGTCGACGGAGTCGGCGATCTGGACCGGACGGTGGGTGGCCTGGCTGGGCAGCCCTGCCTGCTGCATGGCGAGCCTGACCCGGTCTTCGGCCGTACGCATCCGCGTGGCCGCCTGTTTCACCTCGGCCAGCAGGTCGCGCACCAGCTTGGGATCCATGCCGTCGAACTTGCCCATGGGCCACTCCCGGGACGTATCGCCGCTCCGGGCCTCACCGTAGTGTCGGCCGGAACGCGATAGCAGCCGGAATAAGCAGCCGGTATACGTCAGTCGTCGGTGGCGACGTAGCCGATGATGCCGCGCAGCTTCTCCACCGGGATGGCACCGCGCCGCAGCAGCCGGGGCACGGCCGTGGTGAGGTCGATGATGGTGGAGGGCGTGTTGTCGGTGGTCTTGCCGCCGTCAAGGTAGACCTCGACGGAGTCGCCGAGCTGCTCCTCGGCGTTCTCGGCCGTGGTGGCGGCGGGCGCGCCGGAGCGGTTGGCGCTGGAGACGGCCATGGGGCCGGTCTCCTTGAGCAGGTCGAGCGCGACCGGGTGGAGCGGCATGCGTACGGCGACGGTGCCCTTGGTGTCACCCAGGTCCCAGGAAAGGGCCCTGTTGGCCTTGCAGATGAGCGTGAGCGGCCCCGGCCAGAAGGCGTCGATCAGATCCTGCCCGTACGGCCCCAGGTCGTCCACGAGCGCTGTGGCGGCTCTGACGGTGCCCACCAGGACGGGCGGCGGCATGTCGCGGCCCCGCCCCTTGGCGTCGAGCAGCTTGGTGACGGCCGTCGGAGTGAAGGCGTCGGCGCCGATGCCGTAGACGGTGTCGGTCGGCAGCACCACGAGGTCGCCGCGGCGAACCGCGGCCGCGGCCTCCACCAGGGCCGTAGCGCGCTGGTCGGGGTCGGAGCAGTCAAAACGTCGTCCCACGCCGTGCATCCTAGTCCTGGCCCAGCCTGGCCGTGACGAAGCGGTCTCTTCTGGTGAGGTCTTGGCGCAGGCGTACGTCACGCCAGCCGTTGTCCTCGGGGAAGGTCAGGTAGGCGGCCCTGCCCTGCTCGTCCGCGTGCTCCACGGCCACCCAGCCGCCCGGACGCAGCAGCCGGCGGGCCGTGCGCTCCACCGCGCGCACCTCGCCCAGACCGTCGTCTCCTGAGCCGTACAGAGCCCTGGAGGGGTCGTAGTGGCGCACCTCGGGGTCGCGCGGGATCGCGCCGGGCGGGATGTAGGGCGGGTTGGAGATGACCAGGTCGACCTTGCCGTTCAGCTCGGGCAGCGCCTCGGCGAGGTCGTCAGGGTGCAGGTGGGTGCGGCCCTGACCGTGCTCGGAGATGTTGCGCTTGGCCCACGTGTACGCCGCGGGATCGACCTCCACGGCGTGCACCTCGGCCAGCGCCACCTCCTGGGCGATCGAGAGCGCGATCGCTCCGGAACCGGTGCCGAGGTCGACGACGAGCGGGGCGGTCACGTCCATCTCGCGCAGGGTCTCGATGGCCCAGCCGGCCATCACCTCGGTCTCAGGCCGCGGCACGAACACCCCTGGCCCCACCGCCAACTCCAGGTAGCGGAAGTAGGCGTGGCCGGTGATGTGCTGCAGCGGCTCGCGGGCCTCGCGCCGGGCGACGCCCTCCCAGAACAGCGCGTCGAAGTCGGCGTCCTTGACCGTGTGGAGCTCGCTCCTGCGCACGCCGTGGACGAACGCCGCGATCTCCTCCGCGTCGGTGCGCGGCGAAGGAACGCCTGCCTCGGCCAGCCGGGCGGTGGCGAGCGCGATCTCGTCCAGCAGAAATGTCATGAGTGTTGTGCGAGCTTCTCCGCCATCTCGGCGTCGATGAGGGCTTGGGTGACGGCGTTGAGCTCGCCGTCGAGAACCTGGTCGAGGTTATACGCCTTGAAGCCGACGCGGTGGTCGGAGATGCGATTTTCCGGGAAGTTGTAGGTGCGTACGCGCTCGGAGCGGTCGACGGTGCGCACCTGCGACTTGCGCTCGGCCTGGGCGGCGGCCTCGGCCTGCTCCTGAGCGATGGCCAGCAGCCGCGCCCGCAGGATGCGCAGCGCCGACTCCTTGTTCTGGAGCTGGCTCTTCTCGTTCTGGCACGAGACGACGACGCCCGTGGGCAGGTGGGTGATGCGGACCGCGGAGTCGGTGGTGTTGACGCTCTGACCGCCGGGGCCGCTGGAGCGGTAGACGTCGATGCGCAGGTCGTTGGGGTCGATCTGGACGTCGACCTCCTCGGCCTCCGGGTAGACGAGCACGCCGGCGGCGCTGGTGTGGATGCGACCCTGCGACTCGGTGACCGGCACCCGCTGCACGCGGTGCACGCCGCCCTCGTATTTCAGCCGGGACCACACGCCCTCGTCGCCCTTGGCCCTGATGCCGACCGTGACGTCTTTGTACCCGCCCAGGTCGGAGGGCTGGCTGTCGATGATCTCGGTCTTCCAGCCGAGCCGCTCGGCGTAGCGCAGGTACATGCGCAGCAGGTCGCCCGCGAACAGCGCGGACTCCTCACCGCCCTCGCCCGCCTTGATCTCCATGATGAGGTCTTTGTCATCGTTGGGATCGCGCGGGATGAGCAGGTGCCTGAGCCGCTCTTCGAGCTGCGGGATGCGCTCTTCGAGCTCGACGGCCTCGGCCGCGAACGCTTCGTCCTCACCGGCCAGCTCTTTGGCGGCGGTCAGATCGTCGCGGACGGAGTCGAGCTCGCGATAGGTGCCGACGATCGGCGTGAGCTGCGCGTAGCGCCTGCCGAGGGTGCGGGCCTTGCCCTGATCGGCGTGCACGGCGGGATCGGCGAGCTGCAACTCCAGCTCGGAATACTCCTTGAGCAACTCGTCGAGGTTCACCGTGGGTCCTTTTGCGTAAAGTTCGGCCGCTTCACCAACAACGCCGACCCGGCGCACGCAGGTGCGTCCGGGCCGGCGTGGATGAAGCTACTTGCCCGTGGGCTTCTTGCCGAAGCGCTTCTCGAAGCGGGCCACCCGGCCGCCGGTGTCGAGGATCTTCTGCTTGCCGGTGTAGAACGGGTGGCAGGCAGAGCACACGTCGGCGTGGATCACGCCGTTCTTGGCCGTGCTACGGGTGGTGAACGTGTTACCGCAGGAGCAGGAGACCTGCGTCACGTGGTATTCGGGGTGGATGTCGCGCTTCATGGCTGTCCTTTCGGGGTGCGGTCGCCGGGTCGCCTTCACGCACGGCGTGAACCGGAACCGCAAAACGGTCAGCTACCAGTGTGCCAGATCGTGCAACCATCCCAGGCCATCGGACATTCCCCCAGCGGACATTCACCCGGCCCGTGAAGGTCACCGCCCCAGGTACGTCAGGACGGCGAGCACGCGCCGGTGGTCCTCGGGGGCCGGGCCGAGTGCCAGCTTCGCGAAGATGCCGGAGATGTGCTTCTCCACCGCGCCCTCCGTGACGACGAGCCGGGCGGCGATCGCGGTGTTCGACCGGCCCTCGGCCATCAGGGCCAGCACCTCGCGCTCGCGCGGCGACAACGAGTCGAGCGGCGCGCCGCGGCGCTGACGGCTCAGTAACTGCACCACGACCTCGGAGTCGATCACCGTGCCGCCCGCCGCCACCTGCCGTACGGCCTCCAGGAACTCGGCCACGTCCGCCACCCGCTCCTTCAGCAGGTAGCCGACGGCCTTGCCGATGAGGTCGCCCGCGTAGCGCTCCTCGACGTACTGGGAGAGCACCAGGATCGGGAAGTCGGGGCGGGCCGCGCGCACCTCCAGCGCCGCCCTCAGGCCCTCGTCGGTGTGGGTGGGCGGCATGCGTACGTCGACGATCGCCAGGTCGGGCTCGTGCTCCAGCACCGCGGCCACCAGGGAGGGACCGTCGGAGACGCCGGCGACCGTCTCGATGCCGCCGTCGGCGAGCAGCCGCGCGAGCCCTTCACGCAGCAGTACGGAATCCTCGGCGATGACCACGCGCATGGCCACATGACTACAGGGGATCGCGTTCAGCGTCCACCGCGACCCATCCACGGGGTCCGCCTACCACTCGCACGGCAGCTCCGCACGTACGAGGGTGTGCCCGCCCACGGGGCTGTGCAGTACCAGGACGCCGTCGATGGTGGCCGCCCGGTCCGCCAGCCCGGACAGTCCGCCGCCGGGGCTGACGACCGCGCCGCCGATGCCGTTGTCCCAGACGTCCACGACCACGCCGCGACGGTCTCTGATCACCGTCACGGACGCCTCGGTGGCGCTGGAGTGCTTGGCCATGTTGGCCAGCGTCTCGGCCACGATGAAGTACGCGATGCTCTCCACCGCCGCCGGCGGCCGCTCGTCCAGCTCGACGGACACGTCCACCCGGATCGGCGCCCGCGCCGCCAGTCCCGACAGGGCGGCGTCGAGCCCGCGGTCGCTCAGGATCGCCGGATGGATGCCCCTGGCGAGGTTGCGCAGCTCGGCGATGGCCGCCTTGGTGCCGGTGTGGGCCTGGGCGATGAGCGCCCTGACCTCCTCGGGGGCGGTGTCGAACTTCGCCTGCGCCCGTCCGAGGTCGACCGCCACCGACAGGAGCCGCTGCTGCGCGCCGTCGTGCAGATCGCGCTCGATGCGGCGCCGCTCGGCCTCGGCCGCGTCGACCCCCCTGGCCCTGCTGGCCCGCAGCCGCCCCGCCTCGTCGCCGCTGAACAGCACCGTGGCCAGCGTCCCGTGCAGCCAGGCCATCCCCCTCACGAGGTACGCCGTCAGCACGAGCACCACGACGCCGAACAGCCCGGCGACGCAGGCGCCCGCCCAGTCGTCGATCATCAGGTCGCTGGAGAAGCCGGTGGTCGCGTACAGGAGGGCCAGCAGCGGCTGGACCAGCAGCAACCCCGTCGCCAGCCACATCCAGAACGACAGCAGCACCTCCAGCGCGCCCAGCGTCAGCAGCATCAGCAGGTAACTCAGGTCCTGCCAGGTGGCGGGGTCGGACAGCAGCCAGCGCAGGTGCGCGCCGAGCCCGTGCTCGGGCCTCGGACGGTAATGGTCGGGGAGCTTGACGCCGAGCGTCACGCGCATCAGCCGCCGCTCCAGCATCGCGCCGCCGCGCCACATCAGCACCGTGGCCATCATGAGCGGCAGCCCGACCCACACGACCGACAGCGTGAGCGCCGCCGGGATCGCCACCCCGAGCACGAGAAACCACCCGAGCCCGAAGAAGCCGGTGACCAGCAGGTACGGAGCCGCCCGCCAGGTCATCGGATCCACCAGAACACCCAGCGGACCCTTGGGCCCGTACGGCACACGGTCCTTCAACGCCACCGATCGCATGTCCTTCAGAGTGCACGGGACGAGCGCCGCGGTGAATACGGGAGACGTCCGTCGCACGGGTGGGGCTAACCCCACCCCCGCCGCGACACCGGCGCGGGCGGAAACCGTCTCGACGTGAAAGGGGCGGCGACGGGTGTGGAACCCGTGCCGCCCCGCTCAGGACCTGCGCTAGTCGCGGCTGTTGCTCACCGTGGTCGTCTGGACCTGCATGAGGAACTCCGCGTTGGACTTGGTCTCCTTCATCTTCTCCAGCAGGAGCTCGAGGGCCTGCTGCATGTCGAGAGCGTGCAGCACCCGCCGCAGCTTCCAGACGATCTGCAGCTCCTCCTTGGCCATGAGGATCTCTTCCTTACGCGTGCTGGACGCGTCGACGTCGACCGCCGGGAAGATCCGCTTGTCGGCCAGGGACCGGTTGAGCTTGAGCTCCATGTTGCCGGTGCCCTTGAACTCTTCGAAGATGACCTCGTCCATCTTCGACCCGGTCTCGACCAGGGCCGTGGCGAGGATCGTCAGCGAGCCGCCATTTTCGATGTTGCGGGCGGCGCCGAAGAAGCGCTTGGGCGGGTAGAGGGCCGTGGAGTCGACACCACCCGACAGGATGCGCCCGGACGCCGGGGCCGCCAGGTTGTAGGCGCGGCCGAGGCGGGTGATCGAGTCGAGCAGGACGACCACGTCGTGGCCCAGCTCCACCAGGCGCTTGGCGCGCTCGATGGCCAGCTCGGCGACCGTGGTGTGGTCTTCCGCGGGACGGTCGAAGGTCGAGTGGATGACCTCGCCCTTGACCGACCGCTGCATGTCGGTGACCTCTTCCGGCCGCTCGTCCACGAGCACGACCATCAGGTGGCACTCGGGGTTGTTGCGGGTGAGCGCGTTGGCGATGGACTGCAGCACCATCGTCTTGCCGGCCTTGGGCGGGGAGACGATGAGGCCGCGCTGGCCCTTGCCGATGGGCGAGACGAGGTCGATGATCCGCGTGGTGAGGATGTTCGGCTCGGTCTCGAGGCGCAGGCGCTCCTGCGGGTAGAGCGGCGTCAGCTTGTTGAAGTCGGGCCGGTTGCGGGCCTGCTCGGGGTCCATGCCGTTGACGGTGTCGAGGCGGACCAGGGCGTTGAACTTCTCGCGCCGCTCGCCGTCGCGCGGCTGCCTGACGGCGCCCGTGACGACGTCGCCCTTGCGCAGGCCGTTGCGCCGGATCTGGGCCAGCGAGACGTAGACGTCGTTGCTGCCCGGCAGGTAACCGCTGGTGCGGACGAAAGCGTAGTTGTCGAGGATGTCGAGGATGCCGGCGATGGGGATGAGCACGTCGTCGTCGCCGACGACGGGCTCGCCGCCCTCGTAGCGCTCACGGCCGCGGCCGCGGTTGCGCTCTCTGAAGCGGCCCCTGCGGCCGCGCCCGCCGCGATCGTCGTCGTCGATGCCACCGCGCTGGTCGCCACGCTGGTCACCCCGCTGGTCGTTGCGCTGGTCGCCGCGCTGGTCGCCACGCTGGTCACCGCGTTGCTCGCCACGCTGGTCACCGCGCTGGTCGGTCCGGCCGGAGTCCGCGGCGGCGCGCTCGCGCTGCCCGCCACGGCCGCTGTCGCGGCCGTTCTCGGCGCGGCCGCCCTCACCGCGGTCGCCACGCTCGCGG
>NZ_BAAAZP010000044.1:0-17124 GCF_039536965.1 Nonomuraea antimicrobica
CACGCCGTCTCCGTCGCCGTCGTCGCCGGAGCCGGAGCCAGAGCCGGGGCCGTCGCGACGGAAACCGCCGGCCCCGCCGTCAGGGCCGCCGCCGTCAGGGCCGCCGCCGTCAGGGCCGCCGCCGTCAGGGCCGCCACCGTCAGAGTCGTCATCGTCGGGCCCGCCGTTCGGGCGGTCGTCCTCGGGGTCGTGCTGGTCGTCGTCCCCCGCCGTACGCTCCAGCAGCTCCTCGAGCAGCCTCTCGTCCAGCCCCGGCGCGTCGAACGGGTCGCGCCGCCTGCGATGGGGCAACGACAGCCGGGCCGCGGCGCGTACGTCCTCGGTGGTCACCACGTCGCGCCCCTGCCAGGCGGCGTGCGCGATGGCCGCGTTCGCCGTCACCAGGTCGGCGCGCAGGCCGTCCACCTCGAAGGCCGCGCAGACGGTCGCGATCTGCCGCAGCCGCGCGTCCGGCAACCGCACGCCGGGCACCCTGGAGCGGGCGGCGGCGATCCGGGCCGCCAGCGCCGACTCCTCCCGCGCCCAGCGGGCCGCGAACGCCGCGGCGTCCGACTCGAAGGCCAGCCGCCGCCGCACCACCTCGGTCCGTTCGCCGGGATCTCGGGACGCCCTGACCTCGACCGTCAGCCCGAACCTGTCCAGGAGCTGCGGGCGCAGTTCGCCCTCCTCCGGGTTCATGGTGCCGACCAGCAGGAAGCGGGCGGCGTGGCGTACCGACACCGACTCGCGTTCGACGTAGCAGGTGCCCAGGGCGGCCGCGTCGAGCAGGAGGTCCACGAGGTGGTCGTGCAGCAGGTTCACCTCGTCGACGTACAGGACGCCGCGGTGGGCGGCGGCCAGCAGGCCCGGTTCGAACGCCTTCACGCCTTCCGTCAGCGCTCGTTCCACGTCGAGCGAGCCGACCAGCCGATCCTCCGACGCGCCGACGGGCAGCTCGACCAGGGCGGCCGGCCGTTCCATGCCCGGGACACCGGGTTCGTGCGGCCCGTCCGGGCACCCCAGGTCGGACGCGGCGGGGTCGCAGGCGAACCGGCAGCCGGGCACCACGGCGACCGCGGGCAACTGGGCCGCCAGCGCGCGTACGATCGTGGACTTCGCCGTGCCCTTCTCCCCGCGTACGAGCACCCCGCCCACCCGGGGCGAGACCGCGTTCAGCACCAGCGCCAGCTTCAGGTCGTCGAGGCCGACGACGGCGCTGAACGGATACGTGACGATCAAAACTCAGACCTTCCGGTTGACGTGAGCCACCCGCCAGCCGGTCAGCCCGGTGGTGGACAGTTCGGTGGTGGACAGGGGAGCCAGGTCGAAGCGGGCGGTGGTCAGCGGGCCGACTCCCAGCGCGTGGGCGAGCGCCGCCCTGATGGCGCCCGCGTCGCAGACGGCGACGCGCTCGGGCTCGTCACGCGTCGCGTCGAGCCAGCCCGCCACCCTGGCGGCGAGCGCGGCCAGGGACTCGCCGCCGTGCGGGGCGGCGTGCGGGTCGGCCAGCCAGCTCGCCAGCGCCTCCGGCTCCTCCAGCGCGACCCGCTCGTACGGCAGGCCGCGCCACCGCCCGCAGTCCGCCTCCGCCAGGGCGGGGGTCTCGCGTGCCGTCAGGCCCATGGCGGCGGCGGTCTGCCGGGCGGCCCTGGTGGGAGCGACCCAGGCCGCCCCCGCGGCGGGCCGCAACGCGGCGGCCCTGGTCAGACCGGCCGCGTCGGCGTCCTCGTCGACGGGAAAGAACGCGGCCCGCATCCCCGGCGTCGTGGCGTGCCGGACGAACAGCATCTCGCTCAGCTCGGCGCCGCCACTCGCGCCGGAGCCGCCGTACGCCGCGCCGCCCGGTCGCTCACCCAGCCGAACAGCACGCCGAACGCCGTCCAGAACACGAGCTGCGTGCCGATCGAGGCGAGCCTGAACTCCCACAGCAGCGTCGCGGGGAACCCGTCGGGCACCTCGTCGACCGGCGGCAGCAGCCACCACGCGGCGACCACGGGCACGAGGAAGGCCGCCACCGCCGCCAGCCCGCGCGCCCAGGGATCCCCGGTGACCCGGCGGGCCGTGGCCACGGCGACCGCCGTCGCCGCCAGCCCGACGAGGATCAGCACCAGGTAGAGCAGCGTGCGGCTGTTGATCGTCGCGGGATCGCCCACGGCGGGCGGGTTGGCGGGATACTTCACGAAGGGCACGAGGATGACCGCGGCGAACGCCGTACCGGCGGCGGCCAGCGCCAGCCGCCCGTCCGAACGCGGCCCCACCCGCCCCCGCAGCCCCGCGAAGACGAGGGCGAACACGCCGCCCACCGCGAGCCCGTAGAGCCCGGTGGCCAGGAAGAGCCCGGCCTTCTGCACCGGCCTGCTGACCTCGGCCTCCTCGCCGTGGCTGTGCGCGGCCTGCTCGGCGGCGGGCGCCGCCGCCTCTTCGAGGGCGATCGCGTGGTCCACGCGAGGCTCCCCGAAGACGAAGGCGAAGCCGCCCGCGATCAGTCCGGCCAGCAGTCCCACGAGCAGACCTCTGGCCAGGAGAGTGCGTACCACCCCGCCCCCTAGTGGCAGGGCACGCCGAGCAGGTGCCGCCCGTCGTGCATCAGCTCGTGCAGGAAGGTGCCCGTCTGGGAGACGGCGCCGTTGTCCATCAGGACCAGGTACGCCACGAGCAGCAGCACCGGTACGGCGAGCAGCCAGGGCCGCAGGCGCGGAAAGGGAATCGTGGACGGGCTGGACAACCCGCTCATGTGAGCCTCCTCAGGGTGACGCGTCCCATGTCGCGAGGTCACGGTCGCCAAGCGACCTGGCTCCCGGGATCAACGTCCCGGATACAGTGGCGCGTCCGCACCGGCATCTCACCGGATTTCCCTTGGACAACCGTGAAATCTACCGGAACGTATCCTTTCCTCCCGTTCGCGTCAACGGACCCCCGGTGACACCTGGAGCGGACTCTCATATGAGACGATGCCGAACGAAGGCGACGGCGGACTGAGGAAGCCGGTGTGAATCCGGCGCGGTCCCGCCACTGTGATCGGTGAGCGAGCCCCGACAGAAGGCCACTGCCCATGGGCGGGAAGGCCGGGGCGAGCGTCGACCCGAGAGCCAGGAGACTCACGCGGTCGCCTCCTCGTGGAAATTGGGGCGGATCTCCCCAAGAGAGGACGGTGGTCGGCATGCCGCGCGCTCGGCGTGACGCCTTTCCCGCTGCCCACGGCCCCGGCTCATCCGGGGCAGGGCGTTCTCCGGCGATCCCGCTCCGTCATGCCGGTCAGGAAGGGTACCGCCCATGACGAGCCGACGCTCGCTCCCGCTCGCACTGCTGTTGATCTTCGGGCTGGTCGCCGGGTGCGGCGGTGCCCAGCCCGGCGCCTCCCCGCCCCCGGCCACCCCGTCGACCGGTACGGGCTTCCCCGTCACCGTGACCAACTGCGGCGTCACCACCACCTACCGGCAGGCGCCGCGGCGCGCGGTCACGATGAACCAGCACGTGACCGAGATCATGCTGGCGCTCGGGCTGGAGAGGTCGATGGCCGGCACCGCGTACCTCGACGACCGCATCCCGCCCCGGTACGAGGCCGCCTACCGCAGCATCAAGGTGCTCGCCGAGGAGTACCCGTCGTACGAGGCGCTGCTGTCGGCCGAGCCCGACTTCGTCTACGGCGGCTTCACCAGCGCCTTCGACGACCAGGAAGGACGCAGCCGCAGGACGCTGGCCGAGGCCGGGATCGACTCGTACCTCAGCCTGGAGGCGTGCCCGTCCGGCCCGGTGACCATGGACCTCCTGGAGGAGGAGATCCGCACGATCGGCCGGGTTTTCGGCGTGCCCGAGCGCGCCGAGCAGCGCGTCGCCGAGCTGCGCGGGGTGCTGGAGGGCGTGCGGGCGAAGCTCGGCGGGGTCGAGCCGGTCAAGGTGTTCGTCTACGACAGCGGCGACAAGACCGCCTTCACCGCGGGCGGCGCGGGCATCGGGAACGACCTGATCAGCCGGGCCGGTGGCGTGAACCTCTTCGCCGACCTGGCCAAGGCGTTCGGTGACGTGTCGTTCGAGCAGGTCGCCGAACGCGCGCCCGACGTGATCGTCATCTACGACTACGGTGACCAGACGGTGGCGGACAAGAAGAGGTTCCTGCTGGCCAACCCGGCGCTCAAGGACGTGCCGGCCGTCAAGGAGCAGCGGTTCGCGGTGCTGCCGCTGTCGTCCACGGTGCTCGGCGTACGCGCGCCGGAGGCGGTCGAGTCGTTGGCCCGCCAGCTTCACCCGGACCACTTCGCGTGATCGGCACGGCGGTGCCGCGGGCCCGTGCGCGCCTGTCGTACTGGCTGGTCCTGGCCCTGCTCGCGGCGGTGGTCGGCGCCGCGGCCACGGCCGGGATCGCGGCCGGGTCGGTCGCGCTGGCCGCCGGTGACGTGTGGGGCATCGTGCTGCACCGGCTCGCGCCCGCGCTCGTCGAGCCCACCTGGCCGCCGGTCAGGGAGACGATCGTGATGGACGTACGGGTGCCGCGCGTGCTGCTGTGCGGCGTCGTCGGGGCGGGACTGTCGGTGTGCGGGATGGCGCTCCAGGCGCTGGTGCGCAACCCGCTGGCCGACCCGATGCTGCTGGGCGTCTCCTCGGGGGCGACCGTGGGCGCGGTGCTCGTCCTGGTGCTGAACGTCTCGCTGCTGGGGGCGTTCTCGTTGCCGCTGGCCGCGTTCGCCGGGGCGCTGGGCGCGCTGACGCTGGTGTACTTCCTGGCCCGCTCCGGCGGGCGGATGACCACCGTACGGCTCGTCCTGGCGGGGGTGGCGACCGCCGAGGTGCTCTCCGCGGTCGCCAGCTACCTCGTCATCACCTCGGGCGACCCGCGCAAGACCGAGTCGGCGCTGCGCTGGATGCTGGGCGGCTTCGGCGGCACCACCTGGGACCTGGTGCCGATCCCCGCGGCGGCCGTACTGCTCGGCACGGTGGCGCTGCTCGGCGTGTCACGCCCGCTGAACCTGCTCCTGGCGGGCGAGGAGGCCGCCGCCTCGATGGGGCTGAACGTGCACCGCTTCCGCGGCTGGCTGTTCGTCCTCGTCGCGCTGGTGGTCGGGGCGGTCGTCGCGGTCAGCGGCGCCATCGGGTTCGTCGGGCTGATGCTCCCGCACGTCGTCCGCCTGCTGGTCGGCGCCGAGCACCAGCGTGCTCTCCCGGCCGCGGCGCTGCTGGGCGCGGCCTTCATGATCGCCGCCGATCTGGCGGCCAGGACGCTCATCGCTCCGCAGGAGATCCCGATCGGCATCCTGACGGCGCTCGCGGGCGGACCGTTCTTCCTGTGGCTGATGAGACGGAGGGCGGCCCGATGACCCCGGGCGCGCTGCGCGTCGAGAACGTGGGCGTGGCCGTCGCCGGTCGGGCCCTGGTGCGTGACGCCTGCCTGGACGTGGCGCCCGGCGAGGTGGTCTCGCTGGTCGGACCGAACGGGGCGGGCAAGTCCACCCTGTTACGCACCCTCTACCACGCCCGGCGGCCCACGTCGGGGCGGGTGCTGCTGGACGGCGAGGACGTCTGGCGGATGAGCGGCCGACGGCTCGCCCGGCGGCTGGCCGCCGTCCTCCAGGAGTCGCCGGGGGAGTTCGAGCTGACCGTGTACGAGGTCGTGGCCATGGGACGCAGCCCGTACAAGCGGGCCTTCCAGGGCGACGACACCGACGACCGGCAGATCATCCTGGACGCCCTGGCCGCGCTCGACGTCACAGGGCTGGCGCGGGCGCCGTTCGACCGGTTGTCGGGAGGGGAGAAGCAGCGGGTCCTGATCGCCCGCGCCCTGACCCAGCGGACCGGGACCATCGTGCTCGACGAGCCGACCAACCACCTCGACCTGCGCCACCAGCTCGACGTGCTGCGGCTGGTGCGCGGCCTGGGCCTGACCGCCGTGCTCGCGCTGCACGACCTCAACCTGGCCGCCGCCTTCTGCGACCGGATCTGCGTCATGAACGCCGGCCGCATCGTCGCCGACGGCCCGCCCGCCCGCGTTCTCACGCCCGCGCTGCTGGCCGAGGTCTACCAGGTGGAGGCCGACGTGACCGCCCATCCCCGTACGGGCCTGCCGCAGATCACCGTGCTGCCCGGCATCGACGGGAGAGCCACGCCATGACCCCGCGTCGGCCATAGTGCGACCCCTGCCACGGGGAGTCGGGAACTGTTAGCCGCCGACTTGGCAACAACTGCTGTCCTGACTTATCGCCGAAAGGCCACAACATGCGCGAAACCCACCGAGCGGAGGACGATGACGCCGCTCATCTCGAACGCTCCCGGCGCGAACCGGAAGCCTTCGCCGAGGTCTTTCGCAGGTACGCCGCCGATCTCACCCGTTACGTCGCCAGAAGGCTCGGGCCGGACGCCGCCGACGACGTGGTGATGGAGACGTTCCTCACGGCGTTCCGGCAGCGCGGTCGCTACGACCTGTCCCGTCCGAACGCCCGCCCCTGGCTGTACGGCATCGCCACCAACCTCATCGGCCGCCACGTGCGTACGGAGGTGCACCAGTTACGCGTGCTCGAACGGACCGGCGCCGACCCGGTCACGGCCCCCTTCACCGACCACAGCGACGACCGGGTGAGCGCCGAGTCCACCCGCCGCCGCCTGGCCGGGGCGCTGGCGACGCTGCCCAAGGGGCACCGTGACGCGCTGCTCCTGGTCGCCTGGGCCGGTCTCACGTATCCGGAGATCGCGGAGGCGCTGGACGTACGCCTCGGAACCGTGCGTTCGCGCATCAACCGGGCCCGAGAAAGGCTGCGCAAAGAACTCGGAGGAGTCAATCCCATGGCCGTCATCAGCGAGGAGCCCGTCCATGAATGAGATGACCGAGCTCGAACACTTCCGCTCCGCAGTGCCCTCGCCCACTCCCGACGCCCTGACCGCCCAGGAAACCCGGCTCCTGAACGCGCTGGCCACCGTCCCCGCTCCCCGGCCCAGATCTCGAGGCCGCTTCGTGTTCGCCGGTCTGGTCGCCACCGCCGCGCTCGCCGCCGCGGTCGTCCTGGGGCCGATGCTGGTCGGTCAGGACTCCGGCCCCACCGCCTACGCCAACTCCGCCATCGACATCGAACTGCGTGGCGACGAGTACGTCGCCACGATCAAGGACCCGTTCGCGGACCACGCGCTCTACACGGAGGCGTTCCAGGCGATGGGCCTGAACGTGGCCCTGGACCTGCGGCCCGCCTCCCCGACGAAGGTCGGCCAGATCTTCCGGCTCGGCTTCGACGGCACGACCAGGGAGGACCGCATCGGCGGCGGCCTGGAGCCGGAAGGCTGCACTCCCGGGCGGCCCGGCTGCGCCCTCACGGTCACCGTCTCCAAGGGTTTCAGCGGCAAGGGCGTGATCTACCTGGGCCGCCAGGCCAAACCGGGGGAGGCGTACCAGAACAACGCGGACGCCAGAAGGAAGGGCGAGTCTCTGGAGGGCTACGACCCGAACGGGCGCACGGTCGCCGAGGTCCTGGCCGAGACGAGCAGGCGCGGGCTCGAGGTGACGTTCCAGATCATCGAGCCCTCCCCCGACGGGAACGGCTTCTCGGCGAGCCCTCAGGCGCAGTCCGCCAAGGTGGGCGACCACTGGATCGTCTGGGCGGCCGAGCCCTCCCGGCAGGGTGCGGTACGTCTGCTGGTGTCGGAGAAGCGGGTGGCGAAGAACCCCGTCTACGGAGACTGACCGCCCGCACGCGGCCGCTCGCTCTCCCGTGGGTTCGTGCGGCGTATCTCAACGCGGACCAGCACTCTCAGAAGGAGGGCAGCCGATGGTCAACCATGATCCACAGTCGTGGATCATGGTTGTCGGCATCGTCCCCCGAGCAGCGGGACCCGCCACGTGAGGAGTGATCGGTCATGGCCGACCAGGCAGCACAGCGCGTTTTCCAGGCGGTCGACACGTTCGAGCCGGCCGAGTTCGTACGGCTGCTGGCCGAGGACGCCAGGATGGTGTTCGGCAACGCCGAGCCCCTGGTGGGACACGAGGCCATCACCGCCGGGCTGCGGGCGTTCTACGCCACCATCGCCGGGCTCCGGCACCGGATCGTCAGGAGCTGGCAGGTCGAGGCCGACACCGTGGCCGAGACCGAAGTGACCTACCAGCGCCTCGACGGCAAGGACGCGAGCGTCGTGGCCGTGTCCATCTGGCAGACGGGCGAGGACGGGTTGATCACGGACTACCGCATCTTCGTCGACCTGGCGCCCGTCTACGCGGCGTAGGGCCACCTCGCCGGGCGGCCACGGCCATCGCCCTTGCCCGCCCGCGTCCTTCCTACCTTCGGAGTCCCTCCTACCGGACGGCAGCCTGTGAGGGGCCGCTCAGTCCTTGATGATCGCGTCGCGGGGGCCGCCGTAGACGGGGTTCTTGTCCAGACGCTGCTCTGTCACGAGCAGTTGGATCACGCCCTTGGCATTCTCCTGCGCCTCCCAGACGACCCAGTGGTCGCCGACGGGCTCCTCCTGTGTGTGGTCGATGCCGTACCCGCCGGGGTTCCCCGGCGGGACGTTGATGACCGCGAAGATCACCTTCTTGTCACGGCGTCTCAGCTCGGGCAGCACCTCGCCGACGGTCTTCTCGTCCACGCGCAACCCCTCCAGCGAGCCGCCCTTGAAGGTCGCGGCGCGGAACTCCGGCTCGTACTTGACCGGCGGGGGTTCCGGCACCGGCTCGCAGGGCGCGATCGGGCCCTCCATCAGATACGTGGTGGTCGTTCCGTTCTTGCCGCTGATGGACCAGACGAACGTCTGGTCCGGGCCGAACAGCGTGGTGTTGATGCGCATCTGCCAGCCCTCGGACTCGCCGGGGATGTTCTCCGGCACGCTGTACAGACCGCGGGGGATGTTCTCCACGAGCTTCCCGCGCGGCTCCCGGCACATCATGCCCTCGGGGACGTGGTCCACCATCGCGGGCACGTTCAACTCCCGCAGCCGCTTCTCCAGCCCTTCGGCGTCGTCGAAGTCGCGGATCTGGATCGTCACCATCCCGTCGTCCAGGTTGACGGCATACGAGCTGGGCACCCCGTCCTGCAACACGATGGGGACGGCCACGATGCCCGCGGCGAGCGCGACCGCGGTCGCCATCCCGAACGCCAGCCGCCCGCGCGTGTACCGGCGGCGGGGCCCCGGCACCGTGGTGGCCGTCGGGGCAGGGTCCTGCGCGGTGATCTCGGCCAGCAGCGCCCGTGCCCCCGCGCCGGACGGCTCACCTCCGCGACCGCCGGGTTCGACCCGGGCCAGCGGCCTGATCGCGTCGATCTCGTCGTCGTTCTTCGCGGTGCTTCTCACAGTGCTTCTCACAGTGCTCCTCACGGCCTTCCTCACAGTGGCCTCTCCGCCGGGACCAGTCGGCTCTCCGCGTGGCCGTGTACGCCCGCCGCGGCGAGCGCACGGGACAGGCGCCTGCGGGCGCGGTGCAGCCTGATGCGTACGGCGTTGCGGGACAGTCCCAGCGCCTTGGCGATCTCCTCGCGCTCCAGGCCCTCCCAGGCGACCAGGGACAGCAGCTCCCGGTCGTCGTCGGGCAGGCTCCTGAACGCCCGGCCGATCGCGTCCAGCTCGACCTCGGTGTCCGGGGAGTGCCCGTACAGGTCGGCCAGTTCGGCGTCCAGCTCGGCCGTGCGCGCCCGGCGCCGGTTGTCGCCACGGAAGTGGTTGGCCAGGACCTTGCGCGCCACGCCGTACAGCCAGAGCGTGGCCTCGGCACCCTCGGGCAGCTCGTCCACCCGGCGCCAGGCGACGGTGAAGGTCTCGGCCACCACGTCGGCGGCGTCCTGCGGCGAGTCGCAGCGGCGCGCGGCGTAGGCCGTGATCTGGCCGTAGGCCAGGGTGTAGGCGGCCTCGAACTTGGCCAGCCGTTCGTCATCCACGGGCGCTTCCCATGGTGAGTCTCCTCATCGGCTCAATTACTCGGACACCTACGCCTATGTGCGCACATCGCCCGTCATTTCGAGAGACGGCGGGAGCAGGCTCACCCGGCGGCGGACGCGGCCGTCCGGACGCGTCGAAGAACCCGCCCAGGACGCTGCCCGGTGACGACGGAGTCGCGGACGACCGGGCGGCCGTTGACCACCACGTGCCGCACGCCCGTCGCATAGGAGAGGGGAGCGGCGTAGGTCGCGGTGTCGGCGACCCTCTCCGGGTCGAAGACGGCCAGGTCGGCGCGGGCGGACTCGGTGAGGACGCCACGGTCGGCGAGGCCCAGCCGGGCGGCGGGCAGCGCGGTCATCTTCCGCACCACCTCCGGGAGCCGGAGCAGCCCGCGATCGCGGCTGAGGGCCAGCGCGCGGGCGAAGGCGCCGAAGTTGCGCGGGTGGTGATATCCGCCGACGGACACGTCCAACGTCCAGCCGTCGCTGACCACCGCGCTGGTGGGATGGCAGAGCACTGTGTCGACGTCGTCCTGGGCCATGGCGTGGTTCACGATCACCACATCGGCCCGATGCGCCTCCAGCACGGCGAGCACCGCCTCCGCCGGGTCGATGCCCTCGGCGTCGGCGAGGCGCTGGAGGGTCTCGCCGGTCCAGCGGCTGTAGCGGCCCTCGGGCATCGTGGCCAGCACGGTCGCTTCGGGGCGGAAGGTGCGTCCGGCGCGGGCGCGCAGGTCGGCGGCGATCGCCTGCCGGGCCTGCGGGTCGCGCAGGCGGCCGAGGAGGGCCTGCGGGCCGCCGTCCATCGCCCAGTCCGGCAGCCGCGCGGTCAGCCAGGTGGAGGAGGCGGTGTACGGATAGACGTCGCAGGCCACGTCGAGCCCTTCGGCGCGGGCGGCGTCGATCAGCCGCAGCGCCTCGCGGACCTTGCCGTGGTTGGCCGGGGCCATCGCCTTGAGATGGGAGATCTGCAGGCGTACGCCGGTGCTCTCGGCCGTGTTCAGCGCCTCCTCGACCGCCTCGATCAGCCGGTCGCCCTCGTCGCGCATGTGGGTGCTGTAGAGGAGGCCGTGCTGCCGGGCCTCGGCGGCCAGGGCGGTGATCTCCCCGGCGTCGGCGAAGGACCCCGGAGCGTAGACGAGCCCCGTGGAGAGGCCGAAGACACCCTGATGGACGGCCTCGGCCAGCAGCCGCCGCATCCGCGCCACCTCCTCGCCGGTCGCCTTTCGCCGCTCGGCGCCGACCGCCGCACCGCGTAGCGCGCCGTGCCCGACCAGGGCGGCGATGTTGACCGCCGGGCCGGACGCCTCGACGGCCGCGGCGAAGGCGCCGAAGTCCGGCCACGGGCCGCTGGCGGAGGCCCCGCCGCCCTGGCTCCCGGGTGCGTCGGGGACGGTCGGGAAGGGCGAGATTCCGCAGTTGCCGGTGACCAGGGTGGTGACTCCCTGGCGCAGGCAGGACTCGGCGGCCGGGCTGTGGGTGATGCTGAGGTCGGCGTGCGAGTGGAGGTCGATGAACCCGGGCGCGACGGCCAGGCCGGCACAGTCCAGGACCTCCGCGGCGGTGGCGTCAGCGGTGGCGGGAAGGACTGCGGCGATCCGGCCGTCCAGGACGCCTACGTCGGCGTGCCGCCCTGGGCCGCCGGTGCCGTCGAGGACGAAGCCGCCGCGGAGGAGAAGATCAAAGGTGGGCACTGTGCTTCCTCTGCTGTTCGCTGTGTGGCGTTGGCTGGCAGGATCGGGAAGTATGTACTAATCTCCTTTCTTACTATGAAGGACGTACACATCTATGAACGCGACGAGGACGGGTTCCTCTACGACCCTCGGGTCAGGGCGGCGATGGCCCAGCTCGCGAATGGCGACCTGCTCGCCTTCGAGGCGGGCGCCGCCGTCCGCACCGCCTATCACGCCGTCGAGCGCATGCGTGCCCACGGCTCCGAGGGCAGGGGCGTCAGCGCGGGCGCTCTCGACGTGCTGATCCGGCTCAGTACGACCGACCAGGGCATCAGCATCGGCGACCTGGCCCGTGCCTGCGGGGTCAGTTCTCGCAACGTCACCGGGTTGGTGGACACCCTGGAGCGCGACGGGCTGGTCCGCCGCGTCCCCGATCCCCAGGACCGGCGGTCGGTCCTGGCCGAGATCACCTCCGACGGGCGGGAGTGGATCGCGGCATTCCGTAAGCCCTCGCAGCTCGCGATGCGGGCGATGTTCGCGGGCTTCACGCAGGAGGATCTGCTCGCCTTCCGTGACCTGTGCCTGCGGCTGGCCGCCAATCAGCACCGTCTCGCCGACCACCTTCGCCAGATCGGATCCCAGCCGTGACCACGACCGCGCAGGACCGGACGCGCCGCGCCGTACGCGGGTATCACGAGGCCCGCTTCCGTGGCGACGTGCCCGCTGCCGCGGCGCACCTCGGAGAGCCGTTCCGGTTCCAGAGCCCGTTCATCAGCTCCGAGGATCGCACGGGACATCTGGCCACGTTGCCGGGCTTCGTGTCGATCGTGACCGGGGTCGAGCTCATCAGCGAACTGTACGGCGAAGCCGAGGCGACGCTCGTTTACGACGTGCACACCGCCACACCGGTCGGCACGCAGCGCACCGCCGAACACTTCCGCCTGGACGGCGACAAGATCGTCTCGATCCTGCTGCTGTTCGACGCCTCACCCTGGCAGCCGATGACGGCCCAGATCCAGCCAGGGTGACCGGCGGGTAAATAGATTGATCATCCTGGCCCGGACACTAGGATCCGTACATGTCCGAACTGGCACGGTTGCGCTGGCAACTCGATGTGTCCTGGTCCCTGTTGTCCCTGCACCTGGACCAGGTGACCGACGAAGACGCCCTGTGGGAGCCCGCCGCGAACTGCTGGAACGTTCGCCGGCAGCCCGACGGGACGTGGGTGGCCGACTGGGCCGTGCCTGAGCCCGAGCCCATCCCGGCTCTCACGGTCGGCTGGGTGATGTGGCACATCGGCTTCTGGTGGAGCCACGCTCACACACACTGCTTCGGGGACCCCGAGGCGGCGGCCGTGGGGATCGACTGGTCGCAGGCCGCGTCGCTGACGCCGTGGCCCGGGGACGTCGCGTCGGCGGTCAAATGGCTGAACGAGTGCCGCGATCGGTGGAGTGGCGCGCTGGAGTCGCTGAGCCAGGAGGACCTGGACGCCACCGAACGCAGCCGCTGGTTCGCCGACGGATCGCTCTCCCTGGGCCACGTGCTCGCGTGGGCGAACATCGAGCTCATGAAGAACGCCGCCGAAATCGGCACCCTGCGCCACCTGCGTCGCGCGGACCAGGGCTGACGAGGGCTGACGAGGGCTGCCCTTCGCGGGTGGATGCGACGAACGTCCCGCCGGATGCCCCAAGCCCTGCGGCCAACCCTCGTCCATGACCCGGCCGGACGTTCCCCGACCGGTTATCGGGCGCGCAGGAAACCGGTGACGAGCGCGGAGACCGTCTCCGGTTGCTCGGCGAGCAGGTCGTGACTGCCGTCCAGTTCCTTGACCTCGACGGTGGGCGGCAGGTCGGCCAGGTCGCGGCGTACTCCTCGCCGGAACGCCGCCATCAGCTCCCCACCCGGCATGCCCGGCGGGTCCTGGGTCGGGATCACCACCAGCGTGCGGCAGGTCACCCGGCGCAGCAGCGGGATCGTGTCGCGGAACTCGGGCGTGTACCGGACGGCGTCGAGGACGTCCGCGCCGGGCCTGGCGTACGTCTGCCCGTCGCGCTCCGCGAGGGCCCGCCGGGGGAACATCGCCCGCACCTCCACGGGCAGGGGCTGCCCCATGGCCGCGGCCTGGGCGTCGAACGTGGCTTTGAGCTTCGCCAGCGCCTCGTCCCGCTGGACGGGGTCCATCCCCGGGTAGTTGGCCGGGTCGTTCTCGGCTGAGCGCAGCCCGTCGAGGTTGACGACGGCGGGGCACTCGGGATGGCGCAGCGCCCACTGGACGGCCAGCATGCCGCCGAGCGAGTGGCCGGCGATCGCCGGGTTGCCGAGGCCGAGGTGGCGCACCACGGCCTCGATGTCGTCCAGCACCCGCGCCCACTCCCAGGGGCCGTCGCCGGACAGGCCGTGGCCGCGCAGGTCCATCGCCACGGCGCGGTGGCCGTCGAGGCGCAGCGCGTCCCAGGCTTCCAGGGTGCCGCCGAGGCCGTGCAGGAGGAGTACGGGCTCGCCGTCGCCTCCGTGGTCGCGTACGGCGAGGGCGATCTCGTGGTCAGTGACGATCACGTCGTGTGGCATGAGGCTCCTGTGGTTGGTTCAGCCGTGCGTGGACGGAGGCCGTGGTCACCCCGCCGTCCTGATGGCGGTCGAGCTTGGCGCGTTTGACGAGGTCGTGGACTCCCTGCCGGGTGATGCCGAGCATGGCCCCCGCCGTGGCGAACGGCACCGCCTCCTTGCCGGGGTGGCCGGCGCGCCTGGCCACCGCCCTGCCGAAGGCCGTGCCCCACCACTCGTCGGGCGGATCGAACGGGCCGTCCCCGGGGAAGAGCGCCGCGACCAGCCGCGCCGCCATGTGGACGGCGAGCCGGTCGTCGGGCCCCAGGAGTTGTGCGGCCCACACCTCGGCCTCGATCCGCAGCCGCCGCCGGACGGGGGTCACCTCGTCGTCCGATCCGAGCAGGATCTCCAAGGGGTCGGCGATCCGGCGTTCCACGAGATCGACCAGCTCGCGGACCAGGGCGACGTGCTCGCGCGTACTCACTTGACGAACGATAGCAAGTACTTGCTGCTGTGTGTCAAGTAGTGAAGATGTCGTGATGGGGGTGGTGGTTCCGGGGTCTTGGGCGGGGGCTGACCGACGGCGTTGGGCACCTGAATTTTGGTAGATCTTTTCCCCGAATCGCCCACCATAGGACACATCGGACATGGCCTCTGACCTGGCGTTTTTACCTTCCAAAGGACTGTTGAACCCCTCTTGGGGTGCACTTGACCTGCGGAAACATCAGGCTACCCTCGCCCTATCACAGGTTTCCGGTTTATTCACATATGTCACCTGATTACCAATTTTGTCAGGATCTATGTGTATAAGTCCGGCCTTGTTCGGGAGGTCCCCTCACTTCCATGACGCCAGAGATTCAGAGGTTCCTCGAACTGCTCCAGAGCCAGGTCGGCTATGCCGACAAGGGCTCGTCTACCAAGTTCGGCGAATGGTACGGCAACAACGTCGAGTTCGACGCCGACTACAGCTCGGCCCCGTGGTGCGACATGTACCTCTCGTGGGCGGCGCACAAGCTCGGCTACCAGGAGTGGATCGGGCAGTTCGCGTGGACGGTGGACCACGCGAAGTGGTTCCGGCAACAGCATGCCTGGGGCAAGGCCCCGGAGCCCGGCGCGCTCGTCTTCTTCGACTGGAGCGACACCGGTCAGATCGACAACATCGACCACGTCGGCGTCGTGACGAAGGTGAAGGGCGACAAGATCTTCACCATCGAGGGCAACACCGGCGGCGGCGTCGTACAGCGCAGGGAACGTGACACGAGCAGCGTCGTCGGCTACGGCTACCCGGAGCTCGTCAAGTCCCGCCTGGACGAAACCCAGGCCAACATCCAGGCGGTCCAGGCGAGGTCCGGCACCCAGACGGACCAGGCAGGGCCCGGCACCCAGTCCGTCCAGGCGGGGTCCGAGAGCCGGCCCGTCCAGCCGGGGTCCGGCCCTCAGGAGCCCCAGCAGCAGGCCGACGACCTGCCCGGCGAAGCGCGGCCCGGCCAGGACACGTCCCGAGACCAGCCCGCCGACCAGACCTCTGACACCCACATGACCCAGGGACAACCCGGCCAACGCCCCTCCGACACGCGCTCCGACGCGTACACGACCGGCGAACAACCCGCCGACCGGGCACCCCGCCAGCCGTCCGGCGGCCGTACGGGCGAGGAACGCCAGCCCGGCGGTTCGCCCGGCGACGAGACCGTCCAGGGAACTCACGACCAGAACTCTCGGGCGACCGACGACCGCACGACCCAAACGGGCGACCGGCCCACCGCCGACCGCCCGGGTACGGACGCCGCAGACGGACCGCCCTCTCAAGGAGAGTCGGCCGACTCTCCGGGCTCGGACAGTGCGCGGGACGACTCCCACTCCACCGACGCACGCCCCACCCACGCACCGGCTCAGGCTTCGGACGCCCCGCCAAGCGCGCCCGCCCCAGCCCCGAGCACCGAAGACAACCTGCCCGCCACCGTCGCCCCGGCCCCAAGCTCCGGTGACGTCCCGTCCGCCACGGCCGTCCCGGTTCCGGGCTCCGCTGACGTCCCGTCTGCGGCTGTCCCGGCTCCGAGTTCCGGCGACGTTCCGTCTGCTACGGCGGTTCCGGCTCCGAGTTCCGCCGAGAGCCCGGCCGCCACCCCGTCGTCCGGCACATCGACCCCCACCTCCACACCCACCGCCACCCCGACGTCCGAAGCACCGACCGCCACCCCGACGTCCGAAGCACCGACCGCCACCCCGACGTCCGAAGCACCGACCACCACCCCGACATCCGAAGCGCCGACCACCACCCCGACCCCCACCGCTACCGAGAGCACCGGGACGCCGACCACCAGCCCCACACCCACAGAAACCCCGACGTCCGAAACACCGTCACCCACGGACACCTCTACGCCAACCCCTTCGGAGACGACGTCACCTACGGACACCGCTACGCCAACCCCTTCGGAGACGACGTCACCCACAGCCACCGCGAGCCCGACCTCCGAGACGCCCTCGGCCACGGCCACCGCATCGGTGCCGCAGACGTCGCCGGAGACCTCTGCCCCGGAGACCACAGCTCCGGAAACCACCGCCGCCTCGCCGACCGACACCGTCGCCGAGTCGGCCGAGCCGACGGAGGCGACCGAGTCGACCGAGCCCGCCGCCTCCCCCGAACCCGAGCCGACCGCCTCTCCGTCCGAGCCGGTGGCCACGTCCCAGGCCGAGCCGACGGCCGCCTCCACCCTCTCCTCGGTCGAGGAGGAGGCCGGGACGGCGGCGAAGGTGTCCGACACCACGTCCGCGACCGCCTTCCCCACACAGCTCCAAGCCTCGGTTTCCGGCCCGCTGCCGAGCATGTCCACCCCGACGTTGATCACCACGGCGGTGGTGGCCGTGCTGGCCCTGTTCGCGGTGTTCGCCGTGCTCAAGACCCGCGCGGGCGCTCGCTCGGCCGCCACCGCGTCCTCCTCGCTGAGCCCGTCCACCCCGGCCCCGGCCCCGGCCCCGGCCCCGGCCCCGGCCCCGGCCCCGGCCCCGGCCCCGGCCCCGGCCCCGGCTCCACGAGACGGGGTCACCGAGCCCGACGAGGGCTCGACGTGGCGGCGGGAGCTGCT
>NZ_BAAAZP010000044.1:17144-64767 GCF_039536965.1 Nonomuraea antimicrobica
CCCCGGCCCCGGCCCCACGTCACGGGGTCACCGAGCCCGACGAGGGCTCGACGTGGCGGCGGGAGCTGCTGGAGGCCATCGAGGCCGCGGCCGTCCTGCCGCTCGACACCACCGCACCCGGTCAGGAGGACGACGACCCGCCCCACGCCCAGCAGGAGCACCCCGACTCCGAACCGGGCACTCAGGAGGAGGACGCCCTGACCGAGCCGCTGGAGGTCGTCACCCCCACCGAGTCGCTGGAGTCACTCGTCGACACCGGCCCCTTCGAACGCATCGTCATCCCCCCGGCGACGACCCCGTTCGACGCCTTCACCCCGCACGACGACGACGAGGACGAGGACGACGCCGAGGACGAGGACGAGGACGGCACCGCAGAAGGGACGCCACCACCGGCCCCCGACGGCGTCTGATCGGGCAGGAGAGCCCGCCCCCGCGAAAGCGGGAACGGTCACCACTGGTAGGGCAGGTACTTGCCGTCGAGGGTGATGACGACCCGGTCGCCCGCCGGGTCGGGGACCCGCCTGACGTCGAGACGGAAGTTGATGGCGCTCATGATGCCGTCGCCGCACTGCTCGTGGATCAGCTCCTTGATGGCCGGTCCGTAGACCTGGATCACCTCGTAGAGCCGGTAGATGGTCGGATCGACCGGGACGGCGGACTCCAGCCCGCCACGGGTGGGCTGCATCCTGAGGGCGAGTGCGACGTCGTCGCCGAGTTCGAGCAGGGCCGCCGCCGTCGCCGCCTCGTCCTTGCTCATCGGGTGCTGGCCGAGCAGGGCCGCCGTGGTCCACGCCAAGGGCCGGCCGACGGCCTGGGCGAGCTGTTCCCAGGTCACGCCGGTCACCTCCTTGGCATGGCGAACGGCCTGGGCTGCTTCCTGCTTGGTGACCACTGTTACTCCATCGAGGTCGAGGGCTGCCGGGCGCACGCACACGCACGGGCTGTCCCCTCGGTCCCGGAGGCAACGGCCGGGACCGAAGGGACAGGTTCGGTCAAGTCCGGGTGCTGTAGGAGTGGGCTCCGGTTCCGGCCAGGGCACCGCCGTCGACGATGAGGTACTCGTCGCGGATGGGCTTGTCGTCCAGCCAGGCTTCGAGGATCTCGCGGGTGCCGGCGGCGTAGCGGGCCTGCGCGGACAGCGAGGAGCCGGAGATGTGCGGGGTCATGCCGTGGTGGGGCATGGTCCGCCAGGGGTGGTCGGCGGGGGCGGGCTGGGGGTACCAGACGTCTCCGGCGTAACCGGCGAGCTGCCCGCTCTCCAGCGCGCGGACGATGGCGTCGCGGTCGGCGATCCGGGCGCGGGCGGTGTTGATCAGGTACGCGCCGCGCTTCATGGTGGCCAGCAGCCGGTCGTTGAACAGGCCCTCGGTCTCCGGGTGGAGCGGGGCGTTGACGGTGACCACGTCGCAGTGCGGGACCATGGAGGCGGTGTCGGGGTGCCAGGTGAGCCCGAGTTCGGCCTCCACCTCCTCCGGCAGCCGGTGCCGGTCGGTGTAGTGCAGGTGGACGTCGAACGGCTTGAGCCGGCGCAGCACGGCCAGCCCGATGCGTCCTGCGGCGACGGTGCCGACGTGCATGCCCTCCAGGTCGTACGAGCGGGCGACGCTGTCGGCGATGTTCCAGCCGCCGTCCAGCACCGTCTGGTGCGACGGCAGATAGTTGCGCACCAGCGACAGGATCATCATCACCACGTGCTCGGAGACGCTGATGCTGTTGCAGTAGGTGACCTCGGCGACGGTGACGCCACGGGAGATGGCGGCGTCGAGGTCGACGTGGTCGGACCCGATTCCGGCGGTGATGGCCAGCTTGAGCCGGGGCGCGCGGGCGATGCGCTCGGCGGTCAGGTACGCGGGCCAGAACGGCTGGGAGATGACCACGTCGGCGTCGGCCAACTCGCGGTCGAACGCGGAGCCGCCGGGGGTGCCGTCGCCGTCCTTGTCGGAGGTGACGACCAGGGTGTGGCCGCGCGATTCCAGGAAGCGGCGGAGCCCGAGTTCGCCGGAGACGCTGCCGAGCAGGTGCCCTGGGGTGAAGTCGACCGCCGAGGGGGTGGGCAGGGTCTGCCCGCCGGGGTACTCGGACAGGGCGGGCAGGTCGTCGCGGGCGTAGGTGGTCGGGTATCCGTCGATGGGGTCGTCGTAGAGCACGCACAACACTTTGGCCATGGTTCCGGCTCCTTGTCGGTCTGGGTGATCTCTACTGTCGTCCCGGGTGTCTTCGCAGGTCAAAGCGTTTGTATCTATCGAGTGATAGGGGCCTTCTATGCCGTTCGGTAACGGGGAGGAAACACCGGTCCGCCTAGTCTCGGCCGCCGGCGGACAGCCGTGATCGTCAGCAGGGCGAACCAGGAAAGGCAGCCATGACCGCGCCTCACCACCACCGGCCCGCCGAAGACGGCCCGACGAGCCCGAGCGCCCCGATGAGCCCGAGCGGCCAGACGAACCCGAGCGGCCAGACGAACCCGAGCCGCCCGACGAGCCCGAGCGGCCTGGCCGGCCCCACCCGGCGCACCCTGCTCACCGGCGCCGCGGCCACCGCGTCGCTGGCGGTGAGCGACATGGCGACCGGCACGGCACCCGCCCATGCCGACCGCGCCGAGCCCGTGCCGTCGAGCCTGCGGCCGGGCGGGGAGTTCGACGCGTACGTGGCCCGCCTGGCGCAGGCCGACCAGTTCTCCGGGACCGTGCTGCTCCGGCACCGTTCGCGCCCGGTGCTGGCCCGCTCGTACGGCATGGCGGACAAGGCCCGCTCGATCCCGAACGGCCCGGACACGATCTTCAAGCTGGCGTCCGTGAGCAAGTGCCTCACCGCCGTGGCGCTGGGCCAACTGGTGCAGCGTGACAAGGTCGACCTGCACGCGCCCCTGGGCGACTACCTGGACGGCTTCTCGGCGGAGACCGCGAAGGTGACCGTCCACCACCTGCTGACCCACACCGCGGGCCTGGGCGAGTACGCGCAGTCCCCCGAGTACCGCCAGGGGCTCAAGGAGTGGGCGAGCGAGCGGGAGCTGATGGACGGCGTCCTCGCCCTCATCAGGAAGCAGGAGACGGCTCCCGCCTTCACCCCGGGCACCCGGCACGTCTACAGCAACAGCGGCTACTTCGTGCTCGGCGCGGTCGTCGCGGCGGCCTCGGGCGTGCCGTACCACGACTACGTGCGCGCGCACGTGATCGCCGCGGCGGGCATGCGGCGTTCGGGCCTGTACACCCGGCCGCAGGTCCTCGAAAGCCGGGAGATCGCCCACCCGTACTGGACGCAGCAGTCAGGAGAGCGTGCCGACTTCACCACCAGTGAGTTCTTCGGCCACGTCGGGGGACCCGCCGACGGCGTGTACGCCTGCGCGCCCGACCTGCTCGCCTTCGTCGACGCGCTGACCAGGGGCAGGCTCCTGAGCCCGGCCTACGCGTCGGCCTTCACGAGCGGCAAGGTCCTGCTGTCGCCCGCCGACAGGCCCGTTGTCCCCGCCGACGCCCGCTTCTACGGCTACGGCTTCCGCGACACCGTCACCGGGGGCCACCGCACCTGGGGACACTCCGGCAGCGCCGTGGGCGTGGCGGCCAACCTCGACGTCTTCCCCGGCCTCGACTGGGCCGTGGTCGTCCTGAGCAACTACGACAACCCGATCACCCCGATCGTGCTCAAGGCTCGCGAGCTGATCACCCGCTCGGCGCCGCTCGCCACCGAAGGAGGCTAGGCTTCACCTTCGGGCCGCCGCCGTTGTTGGCAGTGCAAGGTGCACAGCCACCGGCCGCCGACTGTGGAATGTCCACACTGACACCTCGCCCTCGACTGCCTACCGTAAGCGTCCAACCACAGGTTCCGCTTGGTAAGGGAGGTCGACATGGCCTCAGGCGTCGGTGTCGACGATTACGCGCTCTCCAGGGTGCCCGAGAGCGCCCGCTACTCATGGTTCTCGGTCGCCGTACAACGCTTCGGCCAGGTCTCGGCGCTGAGCCAGTTCCTGCTCGGCGCCACTCTCGGTTTCGGGATGGGGTTCTGGCAGGCGTTCCTGGCGCTGACGCTCGGCGCCGTCATCCTCGAGGTGGTCGCCGTCTTCGTCGGCGTGATCGGAGTGCGGGAGGGGCTGTCCACCTCCATGCTGGCCCGCTGGACGGGGTTCGGCAGGGCCGGTTCCGCGGTGATCGGGCTGGCGATCGGGATCAGCCTGATCGGCTGGTTCGGCATCCAGTCGGCGGTCTCCGCGCAGGGGCTGGCCAGCCTGGTCGGGGTCCTGCCCGAGTGGGGCTGGTCGCTGGTGTTCGGGCTGGTGGTCACCGCGATCGTGTTGTGGGGCTTCGGCTCTATGGCGTGGACGGCGTACGTGACCGTGCCCGCGTTCCTCGTCCTGGTCGGCTGGTCGATCATCAGCGAGCTGTCCCGGCACGACGTCGGCGCGCTCGTCGCCTCGGCGCCGCCGGGCCCGCAGCTCACCCTGCTGCAGGGGACGACGCTGGTCGCGGGCGGGTTCATCGTGGGCGCGATCATCACGCCCGACATGACCAGGTTCAACCGCAGCGTCGGCGACGTGGTCAAGCAGACGCTGGTGGGCGTCACGCTGGGCGAGTACGTGATCGGCCTGGCCGGGGTGCTGCTGGCGCACGCCGTCGGCACCAGCGAGATCACCACGATCGTCACGTCTTCGGTGGGCTGGGTCGGCATCCTGGTGATCGTCGCCGGCACCGTGAAGATCAACGACTGGAACCTGTACTCGTCCGGCCTGGGCCTGGTGAACTTCGTCGGCACGGTCTTCGGCAGGAAGGTGCACCGCGGCGTGGCCACGGCCGTCATCGGCGTGCTGGGCAGCGTGCTGGCCGCGGCGGGCGTGCTGAGCCACTTCATCGACTTCCTGACGCTGCTCGGCGTGGTGTTCCCGCCGATCGCGGGGATCATGGTGGCCGAGTACTTCGTGGTGCGGCGCTGGCGCGGCGACCTGGACGCCGCCAGGGCGAGCGGCGGCCTGCCCGAGAAGGCGCCTGACTGGGTGCCCGCCACGCTGGTGGTCTGGCTGGTCGCGGCCCTGGTCGGAAGGTTCGTCGAGGTGGGGCTGGGCAGCATCAACGCCCTGGTCGTCGCGTTCGTGCTCTACGTGGTGGCCGGGAAGCTGGGGCTCGTCCGCGGTGTGGGGGCCCGCCGCACGGCCGACGCGGTAGCCGTCTGAACAACGACAAAGGGGAATGGGAGATCTCGTGCGCATCGGTATCGACGTAGGTGGCACCAACACCGACGCCGTCCTCCTGGACGGCCGGGAGGTGCTCGCCGCCGTCAAGACCAGCACCACCGCCGACGTCACCTCCGGCATCGTCAGCGCGCTGGAGCAGTTGCAGCGGCAGCGGGCGTTCGACCCGGCGGACGTGCGGGCCGTGATGATCGGCACCACGCACTTCATCAACGCGCTCGTGGAGGCCCGCCGGCTGGCTCCGACCGCGGCTCTGCGGCTCAGCCTGCCTGCGGGGGCGTCGCTGCCGCCGATGGTCGACTGGCCGCAGCGGCTGGTCGACGCGGTGTCCGGACGCAGCTACCTGGTGCACGGCGGGCACGAGTTCGACGGCCGGCACATCGCGGAGCTGGACGAGGCCGAGGTGCGCAAGGCCGCCGAGGACATGGGCCAGGCGGGGGTCCGCAGCGTCGCGATCACGTCGGTGTTCTCCCCGGTCAACGCCGAGTTCGAGGCGCGCGCCGCCGAGATCGTCGAGGCGGAGCTGCCGGGGGTGGAGATCTCGCTGTCGCACGAGATCGGCCGGATCGGCCTGCTGGAGCGGGAGAACGCCACCATCATCAACGCCGCGCTGCGCGAGCTGGCCGCGCACATCGTGGACGGCCTGGCGGCCTCGGTCAGCGGGGCGGGCATCACCGCGCCGCTCTACCTGAGCCAGAACGACGGCACGCTGATGGACGTCGACTTCGCCCGCCGCTACCCGGTGGCGACGTTCGCCTCGGGGCCGACGAACTCGATGCGCGGCGCGGCCGTTCTGTCCGGGCTGGACACGTGCGCGGTGGTGGACGTCGGCGGCACCACGAGCGACGTGGGCGTGCTGCGGCACGGCTTCCCCCGCGAGGCCACGACGGACGTGACGGTGTCCGGCATCCGGACGAACTTCCGCATGCCGGACGTGTTGTCGATCGGCATCGGCGGCGGCAGCCGGGTACGCGGCGAGGCCGGGTCCGTCACCGTCGGCCCCGACTCCGTCGGCTACGAGCTGACCACGAAGGCCCTGGTGTTCGGCGGCGACACGCTGACCGCGACCGACATCGCGGTGGCCGCGGGCCGGGCGGAGATCGGCGATCCCGGCCTGGTGGCGCACCTGGACAAGGGGCTGGTCGAGGCGGCGCTGCGGCGGATCGCCGGGGACGTGGCCGACGCGGTGGAGCGCATGCGCACCTCCGCCGAGCCGCTGCCGGTCGTCGCGGTCGGCGGCGGCTCGATGCTGCTGCCCGACGAGCTGGCCGGCGCGGGCGCCGTGCACCGGCCCGCCCACTACGCGGTCGCCAACGCGATCGGCGCGGCCATCGCGCAGATCGGCGGCGAGGTCGACCGCGTGTACGCCGTCGAGCCCGGCCGCCGCGACACCGTGGTGGACGCCGCCAAACAGGAGGCCGTGGACCGGGCCGTGGCGGCCGGCGCGTCCCCGTCGAGCGTGCGGATCGTGGACTTCGACGAGGTGCCGATCCCGTACCTGCCCGGCAACGCCACGCGTATCCGGGCCAAGGCCGTCGGGGAGCTCCAGCTCACCGACGTGAAGGGACGCTGACCATGCGCGAGATCAGCCTGACCGACCTGGACGACCTCGCCTGCGGCGCGGCCGTCCTGGGCACGGGCGGCGGCGGCGACCCGCACATCGGCCGCCTGCTGGCCGCCTCCGCCGTGCGCGAGTACGGCCCGGTCACCCTCTGCCCGCTCGACGAGTTGCCGCGGGACGCGGCCGTGCTGCAGGTGGCGATGATGGGCGCGCCGACCGTGATGGTGGAGAAGCTGCCCTCGATCGACCAGGTGTCCAAGGCCGCCCAGGCGCTGTCCGGCTACCTGAGCAGCGGGCTCACCCACATCGCCTGCGCGGAGGCGGGCGGGGTCAACTCGCTGATCCCCGTGGTCGCGGCGGCGCAGCTCGGCCTGCCGCTGGTGGACGCCGACGGCATGGGCCGCGCGTTCCCGGAGATCCAGATGGTGCTGCCCACCCTGTACGGAGTGCGCGCCACGCCCATGTCGATCGCCGACGAGAAGGGCAACCGCGTCGTGCTGGACGCCGTGGACAACCACTGGGCCGAACGGCTGGCCCGCTCGGCGACCATCGACATGGGCTGCTCGGCGATGATCGCGTCGTACGCGATGACCGGCGACCAGGCCCGCGAGTCGCTCGTGCCCGGCTCGCTCAGCCTGTGCGCGGAGCTGGGCGAGCTGGTGCGCCGGGCCCGCGCCGCGCACACCGACCCGGTGGACGCCGTGGTGACCCGGCTGGGCGGGCGCCGCCTGTTCACCGGCAAGGTCACCGACGTCGAACGCCGCACCACGACCGGCTTCGCCCGCGGCACCGCGACGCTGTCCGGCATGGACGAGGACGCGGGCGGCGAGCTGGTGCTGCGCTTCCAGAACGAGTACCTGGTCGCCGAGATCGACGGCGAGGCGCGGGCGACCGTACCGGACCTGATCTGCACCCTTGACCGCGAGTCGGGCGAGGCCGTCACCACGGAGGCGCTGCGGTTCGGGCAGCGGGTGTCCGTGATCTACGCCCCGGCCGATCCGCGCTGGCACACCGAGGAGGGCCTGGCGCTGGCGGGGCCACGGTACTTCGGCTACGACCTCGACCCGGTGGGAGCGGCCCGGTGAGCTGGCTGCTGACCGAGGACGACCTGCCCGACCTGGCCCGCGGCGCGGCCGTCCTGGGCACGGGCGGCGGCGGCGACCCGTACGTGGGGCGGCTGCTCGTCCGCCGGGCGATCCGCGAGCACGGGCCCATCACCGTGCTGGACCCCGACGAGCTCGACGACGACATCCTGGTCATCCCGACCGCCCAGATGGGCGCCCCGACGGTGGTGCACGAGAAGCTGCCGCGCGGCACCGAGCCGGTCACCGCGCTGCGCGCGCTGGAGGCGCGTCTCGGCCGCACGGCCGGCGCGACCATGCCGATCGAGTGCGGCGGCATCAACTCGATGATCCCGCTCGTGGTGGCCGCCACGACCGGCCTGCCCGCGGTGGACGCCGACGGCATGGGCCGGGCCTTCCCCGAGCTGCAGATGGAGACCTTCGGCGTGTACGGGGTGCCCGGCTCGCCGATGGCCGTGGCCGGGGAGGGCGGCGAGACCGCGATCATCGACACCGGCGCGGACAACAAGCGCATGGAGTGGCTGGCCCGCGGGATCACCGTGCGGCTGGGCGGCGTGGCGCACATCGCCGAGTACGCGATGACCGGCGCCGAGGTCAAGCGCACGGCGGTGCCGCGTACGCTGTCGCTCGCCCTGACCATCGGCCGCACGATCAGGCTCGCCCGCGAGCGCAACGCCGACCCGGTCGCCGCGCTCGCCGAGGCGCTGCGCGGCACCCTGTACGGCCACCTGCGGGTGCTGTTCCGGGGCAAGGTCTCCGACGTGGAGCGGCGTACCGAGGCGGGCTTCGCCCGGGGGCGGGCGGCGGCGGTGTCGTTCGACGGGCGGCACGAGCTGGAGCTGACCTTCCAGAACGAGCACCTCGTGGCGCTCGTGGACGGCCGGGTGCGGTGCGTGGTGCCCGACCTGGTGTGCGTGCTGGAGGCGGAGCAGGCCGAGCCGATCACCACCGAGAACCTGCGGTATGGACAGCGGATCACGGTCGTGGGCATCTCCACGCCCGAGCGCATGCGTACCCCTGAGGCGCTGGCGGTGTTCGGGCCCGCCGCCTTCGGTCTCCCGCACCCCTTCCGGCCTGTCGAGGAGGATGGGTGAACGGACGCACGGTCGTCATCGTCGGCGGTGGCTCGGGCATCGGGCTCGAGGTCGCTCGCCGGGCCGTGGCCGCGGGAGCCCGCGTGGTGCTGGGCGGACGCACCGAGTCCCGGCTCAGGGGGGCCGCCGCGGAGCTGGGTGAGGCCGCGAGCTGGCACGTCGTGGACAACACCGACCAGGAGTCGCTGGCCGCGTTCTTCGCCGCCGTGGACCGGGTGGACCACCTGTTCACCCCGGCGGCCTCGTACACGGTGGGGCCGATGCGGGAGCTGAGCGACGAGGAGGCGCACAGCCCGTTCGTGTCGAAGTTCTGGGGCCAGTACCACGCCGTACGGCTGGCCCTGCCGAAGCTCGCCCCCGACGCCTCGATCGTGCTGATGTCGGGTGCGGCCAGCGTCCGGCCGCCCGCCGCCGCGCCCGCCTACGTCGCGTGCAACGCCGCGATCGAGGGGCTCGGCAGAGGGCTGGCCGTGGAGCTGGCGCCCATTCGGGTGAACGTCGTCTCGCCGGGCACGATCGACGGCAACCTGTGGCGGCAGCGGCCCGAGGAGGTGCGGCAGGCCAGTTTCGCCCAGTACTCGGCGCAGAACCTGCTCGGGCGGCCCGGCAGGGAGGGCGAGGTCGCCGAGGCCGTCATGTTCCTGTTCGCCGCCACCTATACGACGGGCTCGACGCTCTACCCGGACGGCGGCTACGCACTGCGCTGACCAGGTGCGACAAGCTGACCGGGTGCGGCAAGCTGGGGGAATGCGCATCGACCCGCCGGACGTCCCGGCGCTGGAGCGGGGCGTGGCCGTGCTCGGCTCCGGGGGCGGCGGCGACACCCGCACGGCCACGACGTTGCTGCGGCGGCACCTGGCCGCCGGCGCGGAGGTCGTCGTGCACTCTCTCGGCGAGCTGCCGCCCGAGACGCCCGTGGTCCCGGTGGGCGTCGTCGGCGCGACGGCCGTCTTCGCCGAGAAGCTGCCGGGAGGCCACGAGTTCGTCGCGGCGGTGGCCGCCATCGAGCGCTGGACGGGCACCCGCGCCGAGGCGGTCGTCTCCATCGAGATCGGCGGGCTCAACGGCGTGATGCCGCTGGTCGCCGCCTGCGACCTCGGGCTGCCCGCCGTGGACGCCGACCTGTCCGGGCGCGGCGTGCCCCGGCTCGACCAGCTCTCCCTGTCCGCCTGCGGCCGTCCGGTCACCCCTGCGGCGCTGGCCGAGCCCAGCGGGCAGGTGCTCGTCCAGGGCACCGGCGGCCCGGCCGACCTGGAGCGTACGGTGCGGGCGTTCCTGCCCAGCGGGGGCGGCTGGGCGGCGCTGGCGCTGGCCCCGATCCCGGTGGGTGAGCTGGCCCGGTGCAGTGTGGTGGCGTCCGTGTCGGCCGCGCTGCGGCTGGGGCGGCAGATCCTCGCGCTGGGCGAGTCGCCCGACCCGGCCCGGCTGGCCGAGGCGACCGGTGGACGCGTCCTGGCGCTCGGGCGGGTCGTCGAGGTCGTCCGGCGGCCGGGGCCGCGGCGGCACGGCCGCGCCGGGTTCTCCCGAGGCGGCGTCACGGTCGCCGACCACGCCTCGGGCGCGCTGGTGCGGCTGGAGATGGAGAACGAGTACCTCCTCGCGCAGCGCGACGGGCGCGTCGTGGCCTCCACCCCCGACGTGCTGGCCGTGCTGGACCGCCGCACCGGCGTGCCCATCGCGGGCGACGCGGTGCGGGTGGGCATGGAGGTGATGGTGTTGCAGGTGGCGATCTCGGCGTTCTGGACCGAGCCCGGCGAACCGGGCAGGATCGCCGTCCTCTCGCCGCGCGCGTACGGCATCGACACCGACCCCGTGCTCCTGGGGGGACGTCGATGACCACCTTGCGCAGGCTGCTGGCGCTGCCCGAGCTGAGCGGCGGCGTACGCGTGCTCGCCGGGGCGGCCGGGCTCGACGAGGAGGTACGCGCGGTCCGGCCGCTCGCCGACCCCGGGGCCGACCGCCCGGCCGCCGCGGGCGAACTGGTCATCCTCACCACGCCGGTCGAACCCGGCGACTGGCGCCTCGACGCCCTGCTGCGCCGCGTCGTGGACGCGGGCGGAAAGGGCGTGCTCGTCCCCATGCCCGCCGACGGCGCTCAGCGGACGCCTGTTCCCTCGCCTGCGGCCGAGGGCGCCACGCGTGCCGGGGAGCCCGTCCCCTCGCTCGCCACCCACGGGACGGTGCGGCTCGCCGACCGGCTCGGGCTGCCCCTGCTGGGCGCGGTGGGCGACCCGCTGGACCTGCTGGTCGCGGCCCGGCTGGCGCTGGCCGAGCCCGAGCTGGACCGGGCCCGGCTGGTGCTCGCCGCCCATCGGGCCTTCGACGAGCGCACCCTCGCCCCCGAGGACGTCGTACGCAGGCTGCGTGACCTGCTCGGTGTCCCTGCGGCCCTGCTCGACGACCGTGGGCAGCCGCTGGCCGGTGAGCTGGACGCCCCCGACGCGCTGCGTACCGACGAGGTCGTGGCCCAGCGCGTGCCGCTGGCCGACGGGGTGCTGCTGGCCCATCCGGCCCTGCTGCCGCACACGCCGCGCGCCACGTTCTGGCTGGTGGCCGAGCTGCGGGGGACGGCTGCCGCCCGAGCGGACGTCGTTCCCGTCGCGCTGTCGGTGGCGGCCACCGCGGTGCAGCGCTGGCTCCTCGCCCAGCGGCTCGAACTGGAACGTGACGCGCGCTCGCGGTCGGTGCTGCTCGGCGACCTGCTCCGGCTGGACGCCGAGCCGTCGGCCCAGGTACGCAGGCGGGTGGCCGACGCCGGCTGGCAGCTCGGCGGCTGGCACGTCGGCCTCCGCATCGGCGCGCCGCCCGCGTTCGACACCGTGGCGTGGACGGCCCGGATCACCCGCCTGCTGCGCGCGGAAGGCGTCGACGCCGTCGTCGTCGAGCACGGGGACGGGTGGACCGGGTGGACGACGTTCTCCCAGGAACCCACCTCGGCCCGCGTCCGGGACCTGGCGGCGGCACTGCGCGCCGCCCACCGGCCGCTGCACCGCTCGATCGGCGCCCACATGGGGGTGGGCCGCCCGCACCCGCAGGTCGGCGGGCTGATCGACACGGTCGCCGAGGCCATCGACGCGGCCCGGCTGGCCGCCACCCGGCCGGAGGCCGGCTTCTTCCTGCACGTCGACCAGCTCGGGATGGCGCAACTGCTGCTGGAGTGGACCAGGACCGACACCTTCGAACCCGCCGCGCGCGCCCTCCTGGCCCCGCTGCGCGACCAGCCGGGCGACCTGATCCGTACGCTCTCGGCCTACCTGGACGCCGAGTCGTCGATCGCCGAGACCGCGGCGGTGCTGGGCGTCCACCGCAACACCGTGGCCGCCCGGATCCACCGGATCGAACGGCTGCTCGACGTCGATCTGCGCCATCGTGACGAACGCCTGGCCCTGCACCTGGCCTGCCGTGCGGTCACCCTCTCCCAGCCGCCCGCGCGCTCCCCGTGAAGGGCCGCCCCGTGGTCGCCGCTCACGCCACCGGTTGGGCGCGGGTGGCGCGGGAGGCCGCCACCTCGACGAGGCGCGGGGCGAGGGCCGCCGCCTGGGCGCGGAGCTCCGGCACGGCGGTGGTCTCGTACAGGGTCCCGCGCAGGAGGGGGCCCAGGGCGAACAGGCGTGCGCTGGGCCGTCCCGACGCGTCCAGCAGCGCGCCGTCAGGACCCGCGTCGAGGCCGAGCCTGAGGGGGTCGGGCCGGGCCGTACCGGCGCTGACGAGGTTCGCGACGAAGGGGTCGGTGGTGACGTCGGAGCCCGGCCCCGTGGCGTTGACCAGCCAGCCGACGTCGAGGTCGGTCATGGTGCCGTCCAGGTCGGCGCGGACGCGCAGGCCGTCGGCGCCGGGCTCGGCCGCGACCAGGCTGCCGCGCAGCAGCCGCAACCGCCCGTCGGCGCGCAGGTCGGCGATGGCCTGCGCGGAGGCGGGCGGGATGCGGTGCCGGTGGATCTCCCAGTAGCGCGCCACCCGCCGCAGGAACAGCCGCCGTTCCTCCTGGCCGAGCCGCCGCCACAGCGCCTGGGCGTGCGGCCGTAGCCCGTCCACGACGCCGTGCCAGTCGCCGTCGTTCTCGCGTACGGCCCGCCGCGTGGCGGCCAGCAGATCCGCGACCCGCAACGGCCCGTCGGGCAGGGCCACGGGGGCGGGCGAGCACGGGCGGGGCAGGTGCGGGCGGGGGAGCAGAGCGTGCCGTGACAACGCGTACACGACCGTGCCCGGGTGCGCCCTGGTCACCGTGAGCGCCACGTCGACCATGGTCAGCCCGGTGCCGAGCACCAGCACGGACGCGCCGTCGTTGATCCAGGACAGGGCGCCGCCCGCCCACGGGTCGGCGACGTACCGGTGGTGCGCGGCCAGGCCCGGCACGGGCGCGGGGCCGCGGTTGCCGAGGGCCAGGACGATCGCGTCCGCGTCGACGCGCCGGCCGTCCGCCAGCCGGACCGCGTGGTCGCCGTGCAGCGCCACGGCCTTGGCGGTGACGCGGTGGAGCGTGCGGGCGGGCGGGTCCTCCGCGGCGGCCAGCGTCTCTTGCAGGTAGCGGCCGTAGACGGCGCGCGGCAGATAGCCGGAGCCGGTCGCCGCCAGGCCCGCCGCGCGCGCCCACCTCAGCAGGTGGTCCGGCTCGCCGTCGAGGGCGCTCATCCGGTCGGCGCGGGTGTTGAGCAGGTGGTGCGGGTCGGTGGTGGCGTACGCCTGGCCGAGCGCGTGCCGGCCGGACTGGTCGAGCAGCGTGACGGCCACCGCCGTCCCGGTGGCGCGGGCGAGTCGCAACACGTGGATCGCGGTGAGGGCGCCGCTCGCGCCGCCCCCGACGACGACGACCGATGGTTGAGCCATAAACCCACTATACCTGCGGGATATGTGGGATGGCCTGCGCCGACGAGCGCGCCGCGGCGACGGGTGATCGGGAAAGGATGCTTCACGCATTCGACAACTCCGCCTGTCCGTACGCGGGTTTTCGTGGCCCGACGCCAGGTGGAGGGGTAGCACAAGGGGTATGTCGCGTTCGGCGGTACCCACCGTGGCAGGCTACCTGGCGGTGGTGATCGGCGCCGTCAACATCCTGCGCGTGGTCCATCCGGGGTTTGAGCACACCCGCCTGGCCGAGATCGCCGCCCTGCTGCCGGGAGCGGCGGTCTCGCTGGCCGCTGCCACGTCTCTGGTGGCGGGGATGTTGCTCATCATGCTGGCCCACGCGCTGCGCCGCCGCAAGCGGCGGGCCTGGCGGCTGGTGATCGTGCTGCTGCCGGTGAACGCGTTGATCGGGGAGCTGCGCTGGGGACATCTGCTCACGGCCGCCGTGACGTTCGCGCTCTTCGGGGTGCTCCTGGCCGCCCGCAAGGAGTTCTACGCGCTCTCCGACCCGCGTACGCGGTGGCGGTCCCTGTGGGCCTTCCTGCTGCTCGGCGTCGTGGACGTCCTGGTGGGATGGGCGGTGGTGAACACCCGTTCCCACGCCATGGTCGGCACGGTGAGCCTGTCCGACCGCTGGCAGGAGGTGCTGCTCGGCCTGGTGGGGATCGACGGGCCGATCGCTTTCGCCACCGCGCGGACGGCGGACCTGGTGTACTTCTCCCTGCTCGGGCTCGGCACGCTCACCGCCGTGACGACCCTCTACCTGGCGCTGCGCCCCGAGCGGCCGGTCGCCGGGTTGACCCTCGACGAGGAACGAGCCGTCCGCGACCTCCTGCGCGAGCACGGCGAACGTGACTCCCTGGGCTACTTCGCGCTGCGCAGCGACAAGAGCGCGATCTTCTCCGCGTCCGGGAAGGCCGTGGTCTCCTACCGGGTGACGGCCGGGGTCATGCTGGCCAGCGGCGATCCGATCGGCGACGTCGAGGCCTGGCCGGGGGCGATCAAGGAGTTCATGGACAAGGCACGCAGGCACGCCTGGGTGCCGGCGGTGATCGGGTGCAGCCAGACCGGCGGCACGGTGTGGTGCAGGGAGGCCGGGCTGTCGGCCCTGGAGCTCGGCGACGAGGCCATCGTCGAGGTGGCGGACTTCGGGCTGCAGGGCAGGCAGATGCGCAACGTCCGGCAGATGATCCACCGGATCGAGCGTACGGGCACCGTCTGCAGGGTACGGCGGGTGACGGACCTCGACCCGCCGGAACGCGACCGCATGCGGCAGGCCGCGCAGGCATGGCGCGGCCGGGAGCACGCGCGGGGGTTCTCGATGGCCCTGGGGCGCATCGGCGACCCGGCCGATCCCGGCTGCGTGGTGGTGACCGCGCACCGCACCGACGACCCCGCGGCGGCTCCGTCCGGCAGACCCCCGTGGGGGGACCTGCGGGCGATCCTGCAGTTCGTCCCGTGGGGCACGGACGGCCTCTCCCTCGACCTGATGTGCCGGGACCCCGGCAGCGACCCGGGGCTCAACGAGCTGCTCATCGTCGAAATGCTGCGGGCCGCGCCGGGCCTGGGCGTGAGCCGGGTCTCGCTCAACTTCGCCATGTTCCGCGCCGCGCTGGCCGGTGGCGAACGGCTGGGCGCGGGCCCGGTCCTGCGCGTCTGGCGGGCCTTCTTGCTGTTCCTGTCGCGCTGGTTCCAGATCGAGTCGCTCTACCGGTTCAACGCCAAGTTCCGGCCCCGCTGGGAGCCGCGCTTCCTGGTCTTCCCCGGCACCCGCGATCTTCCCCGGATCGGCTTCGCCGCGCTGCAGGCCGAGGCGTTCATCCCCCGGACCCTGTTCCCCACCGGGCTTCGGTCTCTGCTCTCGCACCCGAGACGGCACCGGCACCGCGTACCTCACCGTTCGGGCACGTCCTGATCGGCGGCTCCCTGGCCCGTGGCCGTGCCCGCGCTGACGGTGCGGACCGTAGCATCGGGCGCATGACGTGTGTGCTGGTGGTGGAGGATGACCTGGTCATCCGGACCGAGCTGGTCGAGGCGCTGGCGGCCCAGGGCTACGCGGCCGAGTCGGCCGCCGACGGGGCCGGGGCGCTGCTGGCGGCGGAGCGGCACCAGCCGCAGCTCGTTTTGCTGGATCTGGGGCTGCCCGATGTCGACGGCGTGGCCCTGTGCCGGCGGCTGCGCGCCGGGGTGCCGGACACGGTGATCGTCGTGCTCACGGCTCGTACGCAGGAGTTCGAGGTGGTGGTGGCACTCGACGCGGGTGCCGACGACTACCTGACCAAGCCGTTCCGGCTGACCGAGCTGATGGCCAGGATCCGCGCCCATCTGCGGCGGCGCGGCCCCGGGCAGGGGGAGCGCGTGGTGACCGCCGGGCGGTTGCGGCTCGACCTGCCCGCCCGGCGGGCCTTCGTGGGGGAGGAGGAGCTGGCGCTGCGGCCCAAGGAGTTCGACCTGCTGGCGGTGCTGGTGGGCCGCGCGGGCGAGGTGGTGACCCGCGAGCAGCTCATGGACGAGGTGTGGGACGTGAACTGGTTCGGCCCCACCAAGACGCTGGACGTGCACGTGTTCGCGCTGCGCCGCAAGCTGGCCGCGCACGGGGAGGGGATGGAGCGCATCGTCACGGTACGCGGGCGCGGCTACCGCTACGAGCCGTGACCACCGGTGCTCGGGGCAGGGTTAACTCCGCGTTATGGTCGGCCGAACCTGCCGCTGTCCCGCGTTTCCGCAGACTGGCGGGCGTCAGAACGACGCCAACGCATCGGAGATTCTCAATGCGCAAGTCTGTGATCGTCCCCGGCCTCGCCACCGTCGCCGTCCTGCTGGCGGGCGGTGGAGCCGCCGCGTACGCCTCCTCCACCCACCAGAGCCCCGCCCCCACCTCCACCGGGCAGGCTCCCGAGAGCAGGGCCGCCACGCCCACGGAGAGCGCGGAGCCCGACGAGGGCGCCAAGGAGGAGAAGACGGAGGTCGAGGACGGCCAGGACGACCAGGAGGGCAAGCGGGAAACGGCGGACGACCGGAGCGAGCACGAGGACAAGCAGGGCAAGGCGGACGACGAGCAGGAGGGCAAGGGCGACGCCGCCGAGCCCGAGGACGGCTGAGGCGCCGGCCGGGCACCCCGCTCGGGTGCCCGGCCTGTCCCATGAGCGCCTGAGCATGGTGGAAGCCCGACGAGAACGCCTGTCATCCGAACGCCCCTCCCACGTAGTAGTCATCGCCAGAGACGACGAGACGGAGACGACGGAGATGACAGATGGATGACGGGTTCGCCGAGTACGTGGCACACCGCCATCTACGGCTGTGCCGGATGGCGTACCTCCTCACCCGGGACTGGGGCACGGCCGAGGACCTCGTGCAGACCGCGCTGGCCAAGGCATGGGTCTCCTGGCGGCGGATCGAGGGCAACCCCGATCCGTACGTCTATCGCATCATCGTGAACACCCACGCCTCGTGGTGGCGCCGGCTGTGGCGCGGCGAGGTGCCGGTCGAGGCCCTGCCCGAGACCGTCGACCCGAACGACCAGGCCGCGGCGGCGGACGACCGGGCGGTGCTGTGGAACGCCATCGGCGCCCTGTCGCCGCGCCAGCGGGCGGTGATCGTCCTGCACTACTTCGAGGGGCGGACGCTCACCCAGGTCGCCGACATCGTCGGCTGCTCGCTGGGCGCGGTCAAGAGCCAGCTCGGCAGGGCCCTGACCCGTCTCCGGGTCGATCCGGACATCCGCACCATGAACCTGGAGGAGCTCCAGCGATGAAGCACACGGAGAGCGATCTGCGCACGCTCCTGGAGGAGTACACCCACGACCCGGCCGGCAGGCAACCGGTCCCCCACCTGAAGGCGATCGTCCGGCGGGGCCGCCGGACACGCAGGGTCAGGCGCGCGCTGGGCGCCGGGACCGCGCTGGCCGTCGCCGCCACCGCCACCGTCCTGCTGACGGGCCCCCTCCGGACGGGGCAGGGTGAGGCGGCCCAGCCGCCCGCCTTGGCCCGGATCGAGGCGCCCCCGAAACTGCGCGAGGAGTTCCCCGTGGTGCTGGGGGCCGAGCGCTCCACCCTTTCCCTCATCCACTCCGAGCGCTTCAGTACGACGGGCGCCGCCCGTACGGTGACGTTCACGCCGACGAGCCACTTCACCGGCTACGAGGTGGTCTGTGGCGATCCCCGGGCCTGGATCGTCATTTCGTCCCCGCTCAAGGGCGGCGAAGACGGAGGCACCTCCGGACGGTGCGAAGGCGGGGGAGGCGGCCACCACGACAAGCTGTCCGTGCCCTCCGGATGGCTCAAGGGCCCACAGTCGATCAAGGTGTGGGTCTTCCCCGCGGACGCCCCGGTCGTCAAGGTCGCCGAGGAACTCGGCCGGTGCGTGCCGTCCGGGGAGTCGACGACGTGCGACGAGCAGGCCGCCGGTCGCGCGCTCCGCAACCAGGACGTGCTCGACCGCCTCTCGGCGGAGGTCGGTGAGCGGCCCGGCGAGTGGGCGGTCGGCATCTACGACAGCCCGTCCCCCGGCCCCGCCACGACCGCAGACTCCTCTGGACGCCCGTCCCCCGCCAACGCAACGACGGCAGAGCCCCCCGGAACGTCCGACCCCGGTCAGACCACACCGCAGACCACACCGCAGACCACCCCCTGACCGCGGAGCGCGCCCCGGGACCGGGCAGCCCGCACGGCCCCGGGGGCACGCCCTGGGGCCTGAGGTAGATCTCACGGGCTCGGGGCACGCCCCGGGTCCGGCAGGTCTCAGTCGGTCGAGGGCTCGTCGCCGGTCTGGCACACGGGGCAGGGGCCCACCGCCATGACCCGCGAGCCCCCGGCCCGCTCGCTCCCGCCCGGCAGCGAGACGACCTCGCGAGCGTCCATGCAGTGCAGGCACTTGACCTTGGTCGCCTGGACGATGTCGGGGGAGCGCCACCCGCCGTGCTCCCACGACGGTGGCTTCTTCGGCGGCGGCCGGTCATCGCGTTCGGCCGGCTCGAAGGGACCCCCGACCCGGCCCCGGCCGTGACAGAACCCGCACGCCAGGAACCTCGGCCCTACCTGCTCGCCGCGCAGACCCCGGCATTCGGGACAGGTGATGCGATCGCTCACCCGGGACACCTCTCTACTGTCGGGACCTCGTGCCGTCGCACTGCTCACACGCGATCCACCCGGAGCTGTCGGGCCCGTCTCCGTCGGGGTCAGACCACTCACCGCCCTCGCCGAGGCACGCGGGGCATGCGTTGGGGCCTGAGCCGGGTCGGGCACCCCCTCACCGTACGCCGCCACCGCTCGGCAGGCCAGGCCGAGACGCGGAGGACAGGATTGGCCGCCACACCTGGGGAATATCGCGCTCCGCTTGATGAGTGCATACTGAATATGCATACTTAGTATCCATGTCGATCAGGCACGGGCTGCTCGCCTTGCTCAGCAGAGGGCCTCGGCACGGCTACCAACTGCGGGTGGAGTTCGAGGCGTCCACGGGGGCGACCTGGCCGCTCAACATCGGCCAGGTGTATACGACTCTGTCCCGCATGGAGCGCGACGGCCTGGTCGAGCCGGGCGAGTCCGACGAGCAGGGCCGGGTCGTCCACACGATCACCACGGCCGGTCGGGAGGAGCTGGCGCGATGGTTCAGCACCCCCATCGTCCCCTCCGACCGGCCGCGGGACGAGCTGGTCATCAAGCTGGCCATGGCTGTGGCGGCCAAGGAGGTGGACGTCGCCGACGTCATCCGCCGGCAACGTACCGCCACCATGCGCACCCTCCAGCAGTTGACCAAGGCCAAGCGCGGCGCGACGGACGGCGTGGCCCGGCGGCTGGTGCTCGATTCGATGATTTTCCGGGCCGAGGCCGAGCAGCGGTGGCTGGACCACTGTGAGGCCGTTCTCAAGGAGGAGAGATGACGGTCGTACGACTGGCCGAGGTGTCCAGGGTCCACGGCGAGGGGGCGACGGCCGTGCACGCTCTCAAGGGCGTGAGCCTGGAGGTCGGCGAGGGAGAGCTGGTCGCGGTCAAGGGGCCGTCCGGGTCGGGCAAGTCGACCCTGCTCAACGTCGCGGGCGGGCTGGAGCGGCCCACGTCGGGGACGGTGTGGATCGGCGAGCAGGACCTGGCCGCCGTGCGCGATCCGGCGGCGTTCCGGCGGCGCGGCGTCGGCTACGTCTTCCAGGACCTCAACCTGATCCCGTCGCTGACGGCGGCGGAGAACGTGATGCTGCCCCGCGAGCTCGACGGCGTACGCTCGCGCCCGGCCCGCGAGGAGGCCCTGGCGGTGCTGACCGAGATCGGCGGGGAGGAGCTGGCCGACCGCTTCCCCGACGAGCTGTCGGGCGGCCAGCGCCAGCGGGTCGCGATCGCCCGCGCTCTCGTCGGCGAACGGCGTCTGCTGCTGGCCGACGAGCCGACCGGCGCGCTCGACACCCACGCGGGGGACGAGATCCTGCAGATCTTACGCGCCCGCTGTGACGCGGGCGCGGCGGTCCTGCTCGTCACCCATGAGCCGCGTTACGCCGCGTGGGCCGACCGGGTGGTGTTCCTCCGTGACGGGACGGTCGTCGACGCCACCGAGGCGCCGCTGGCGAGCGCCCGATGAGCGCCGTACGCGCCGCGCTGCGCATCTCCCGCCGCAACGCGTGGCGCTCCCGGGGGCGAAGCGCGCTCATCATGACGATGATCGCCCTGCCCGTCCTGGTGATCACGGCGTTTCTCACCTTCGCCATGACCGCCGAGGTCAGCCCCCAGGAAGGGATGGGGGTCGTGCTGGGCACGGCCGACGCCCGCCTCGTCCTGGTCCCCGAGGACACGACGCTCCGCCAGACGCCGAACGGGGCCGTGTCGAACACGGACGGCGAAAGAGCGACCGCGCCGGAACGCACGGCCGATGAGGTGGCGGCGCTGCTCGGCCCGGGCACCCGGTTGCTCCCTTTCAGCACCGGTGTGCTCCTGCTGGGCGCCGAGCGGGTCGAGGCGCTGCAGACCGATCTGCGCGATCCCCTGACCAGGGGGATGCTGACGCTGAGCGCGGGCCGCCTGCCCGCGGCCGCCCACGAGGTCGTGGTGACCTCCGCGTTCGGCCTGCGGCCAGGTGAGGTCCTGCGGCCGTCCGGCACGGCGCCGCTGACGGTGGTGGGCGTGGTCGAGCACCCGTACCGGCCGTCTCTTCTGAAGGTCGCGGGTCTCGATCTCCCGCTGGCTCCGGCGGAGGAGCCCGGGCCCATGGGCGAGTACGGCACCGGCTGGCTCGCCGCCACCACCCGGCCCGTGTCCTGGGCCGACGTGCCCGAACTGAACAGCGCCGGTCTCTACGCCACCATGCCCGCCATGCTGACGGACCGGGCCATCTACACGTACCTCAACGTCCAGCACGTGGTCGGGATCGGCGCCATGGTGATCATGGTGGTGCTGGAGACCGTGCTGCTGGCCGGGCCCGCCTTCGCGGTCGGGCTCAAGCGGCGGCGCAGGGAGCTGGCCCTGATCGCGGCCCAGGGCGGCTCGCCCAGGCATCTGCGGACGATCGTGCTCGCCGACGGACTCGTTCTCGGCGGCGCCGCCACCCTCGTGGCGACGCCGCTGGGCATCGGGGCGGGAGCGCTCACCGCCCACACCCTGGCGCGGTGGGGCGGCCAGGTCGGTCCGCTGGAGATTCCGTGGCCGCCGGTTCTGGCCGTCGCCGCGCTGGGCCTGCTCGCTGGGGTCGTGGCGGCGCTGGTGCCCGCGATACAGGCGGCTCGGCAGGACACCGCGACCGTGCTGGCCGGCCGCGCGCCCGAGGTCACCGACCGGCCGGGCTGGCCGCTGGCGGGCGCCGTGCTGGTGCTGGCCGGGCTGGGGGCGATCGTGGTGGCGCGGCGTCAGCAGGACACGGTGTGGGTGTTCGCCGCCGCGGTGCTGGTCCTGTTCGGGCTGGTGGTGCTGACGCCGTGGCTGGTCCGCCGCACCGGATGGACGGCCGCGCGGTTGTGGCTGCCGCTGCGGATATCCGTACGCGACGCGGTCCGCCACCGATCCCGTACGGCGAGCGCGGTGGCGGCGGTCATGGCGGTGACGGCCACCGTCGTGGCGGTGGGCATCGGCGCCTACAGCGAGTACATGGACCGGCGCAACGCCTACACCTCGGCCCGCCCGACCGGCATGCTGGCGATCTGGGGCGGCAACGTCGGCGACGCGGCCTGGACCAGGCTGCGCGCCGAGGCCGCGCGCCAACTGCCGGGCGTGCCGCTGGCCGCCGGCTATCACGCGAGAGACGCCCAGGACCACCGGTACGCGTTGCGGTACACGGTGCGCTGGAACGGCACCCGCACGCGTCGTACGGCGGCCATCGGTGACGAGGCCCTGCTCAGGCTCCTTCAGGGACGCCACGATCCCCGGGCCGCCGCGGCGCTGGCGAGCGGCAAGGCCGTGGTGTTCGACGCGGCGGCGCTGCGTGACGGCAAACTCGCGCTGCGGGCCAGCTCGACGTCCGGCCCCGCGCGCACGTTCGAGGTGCCCGCGGTGCTCGCCACCCCCGCCGACGAGCACCAGGGCGGCGCCCTGTTGCCGCGCGCCCTGGTGGAGTCGGCCGGGTTCACGACGGTGGAGCGCCAGCTCTACGCCATGCACCGGCTGCCGGCGAACTCCACGCTGTGGCGTGATCTGGCCAAGGTGGCCTCCCGCGTCTCGGTCGCCTCCGAGGAGGGCTATCGCAACCTGCCCGACCCCGGCCTGTGGGGCTGGCTCGGCGGCGCTCTCGTCCTCGTCGTCGGCGGTACGCTGGCCGCCACCCGCCTGGCCGCCGCCGACCTGCGGCCGGAACGGGCGACGATGGCGGCCATCGGCGCCTCGCCCAGCACCTTGCGGGTGGTCGTGGCCGGGCAGGCCCTCTACATCTCCGTGCTCGGCGCGCTGATGGGGCTGGCCGCGGGAGCGGCGACGGGCGTGGCGCTGAGCCGCCCGATGACGACGCGCGGCGCCGGGGACGTCGCCACGATCGCCGTCCCGTGGCCGTTCCTCGTCGCCGTGGTGGTGGGGCTGCCCGTCCTGGCGACCGCGGTGGCGCTGCTCACCCGGACGAGTCCGTCGCCCACGCGCCGGTTCCCCTGACGTCGCTGTGGCCTTCGTGGAGCGGGTGCCGGAGCAGTTCCCCTCCATCCGCTCCGGCACCCGGCGAGCCTTCCGATCCGGTCAGCAGACGATCAGAATGCTTCTCCACCCGAAGCCGCTTCTGGACTCAGCGTCATCGTCCGAGCTGAGGCGGGTGTGAGGCACGCCGCTGCCGGTCGAATTGTTGAACATGTGTCCGCTCTGCCCGTTCGAGTACCACTTGTACGATCCGCGGTAGGGAATGGTGTGCAGCCCGCAGCCGCTGATGGACCTCGAGTCTCCGCCGAAGCTCGATTCCGAGTAGGCGACGAAGGTGGAGGTCGCCGCGGAGGACGTGGCGGCGGCCGGGGTCGCGGTGGTCAGCGTGACCGCCGCGGTTCCGATCGCCAATGCCGCAAGAACGTTCCTCATGACCAGATCCTTTCTGGAGGTGCGAGGTGATTCGCCAGGAATGGCGTGGTACGGGACTTTCTCTTGCGCGAATTGATTTTCACCCCGCTGACATCGGCCCTGACAGGACGGCCGCAGGACATTGACCGGACATCGGACGTCCGGTCGCCGCGACCGGGAACAATGGCGACACCGAATGGCCGCCCTGGCCGACCGATCTGGATACCGCCGTGACGAGCCGATCGTGGTCGGGATACAGCACGGCCGACGGCCACCCGTCCTGCTGTCCCAGGGGCTGACGCTCAGCGGTGACCCGCTGGGCCCGACGACGCTCGTCTACGCGGCGTCGCTGTCGAAGCAGATGACCGCCGCGTGCGCGGCACAGCTCGTCCGCCGGGGCGAGCTGGACCCGGAGTCGGCCCTGTCGCGCTGGCTGCCCCGGTTACCCGCGTGGGCGGACGACGTGCGACTCCGGCACCTCGTCCACCACACGGCAGGTCTCCCCGCCGACTCCGAGATCGAGACTCTCCTGGCCCGCGCCGCCGACCGAACCTCAGAGGGCATCATCGAGGCGCTCGCCCAGTTCGCGACTCTGGACCGCCCGCCCGGCACCGCGCACGTCTACTCCAACGCCGGATATGTCTGCCTTGCCGCCGTGGTGGAACGAGCGGCGGGTGGGCCACTGCCCGGTCACGCCCGGCGTCAGCTCTTCGCCCCGCTGGCCATGACCGACACCCGCTACTGGCCGGGACCCGGCCCGACGCCGCCGGGCGGCGCTCCGCTCGTCCATCCGCGTCCCGCTCCGTTGTCCCTGGGGGACGGAGGCGTGTGGAGCACCGCCACCGACCTGCCTGCGCTGGGGTCAGGCGCTCAACGCCGACGAACTCGGCCTCGCGGCACTCGTCCAGACCCCCGGACGGCTCGATGACGGGACTCCACTCGACTACGCCTGGGGCGTCGGCGTCCGGTCGCACGCGGGCCATCGCGTCTATCGCCACGGAGGAGGGTGGCCGGGGCTGCGTGCGCTGCACGCCCGGATCCCCGATCTGGACCTGAGCATGGTGCTCGTCGCGACCGCCGACCACACCGAACGCCGGGTGGGCCTCCTCAACGGCCTGCTCGACGAGGTGGTCTCTATCGGGGGCCGCAGATGCCCAGCGCCTTGCCGATGAGATCGGGGTCTTCGACGGTGTCGAGCAGCGCCATCGCGTAGTCGGCGCGGGACAGTTGCATCGCGCCTCCCGTCGCGTCGGCCTCGAAGTCGATGTGCACGCGCCCGGCCGGCGGCTTGTCGTTGAGCATGGTGCCGCGGGCGATGGTCCAGTCGAGGCCGCTGACCTGCAGCATGCCCTCGGCCCGCGCGAGGTCCACGTAGACCGCGCGCAGGAACAGCCAGGCCAGGGTGACCGCGAGCCGGGGTCGCGTGGCCGGTACGGAGCGGCTGCTGGTCATCACCAGTCGCGTCACGCCGGACTCGCGCATCGCCGTGATGAGGGTGCTCGCGATCAGGCTCCCGCCGACGGCGGCGATCACCGCGTCCTGACCCTGTACGGCCTTGCGCACCGCGTCGAGATCGTGCGCGTCGCCGTGGTGGACGCCCACCGCCCCCGGAAGGTCCCGCAACTGGTCGGGGTGGCGGGCGGACGCCGTGATCTCGTGCCCGCGCTCTATGCCCTGCGCCACGACGTGCCTGCCGGTACGGCCCGCCGCGCCGATCACTAAGATCTTCATCTTATTGCTCCTCTCCATATTGCATTCTGCACTATAGCGAGACGCGACGCGACCCGGTAACCCCGTCGGCCTGGGTTGAGCCCGCCGCCGAGCGCGGCGTTCGCGACAGCGGTCAGTCCTGGCGAACGCGTCCGTCGCCCGGCCTGATCAGCCCGGACTCGTAGGCGACGATCACCGCCTGGGCGCGGTCGCGGATCCGGAGCTTGGCGAGCAGGTCGCTCACCCGGTTCTTCACCGTCGACACCGAGAGCCCCACCTCCTCCGCGATCTGCGCGTTGGACAGGCCGCGCGCGATGAGCTCCAGCACCTGCAGTTCGCGCTCGCTCAGCACGGACAGCTCGGTGTGCGGCACGACCGCGCGCGGGCGGGCCGGGCGGACGAACGTGCCGATCAGGCCGAGCAGCAGCCGGGGCGCCACCGTCGCCTCGCCCCGGTGCACGATCCTGATGCCCTCGATCAGCTCCTCCGGCGACACGTCCTTGGGCAGGAACCCGGACGCCCCCGCCCGCAGCGCCGCCACCACGTGCTCCTCCAGGTCGAACGTGCTCAGCGCCAGCACCCTGACCGCCGGCAGCTCGGAGACGATCCGTTCGGTGGCGGCCACGCCGTCCAGGCCGGGCAGGTGCAGGTCCATCAGCACGACATCGGGACGCAGCTCGTGGCTGAGGCGTACGGCGTCGTGCCCGTCGGCGGCCTCTCCCACCGTGGCCAGGTCGGGCGCGGTGTCGAGCAGCAGGCGCAGGCCCACGCGGACCACGGCGTGGTCGTCCACGAGCAGTACCTTGATCATGTCTTCTCCGGCAGCGGGATGCGAGCGTGTACGGTGAAGCCTCCCTCAGGGGAGGGCCCGGCGCGGAGTTCGCCGCCACACAGCGACACCCGCTCGGCCATTCCCGCCAGCCCGAACCCCGGCCGGACGACCCCGGTACGCGACCGCCCGTCATCGTCGACCTCCACCTCGACCAGATCGGGCAGGTACGCCAGCCGCACCCGTGTCCTGGCCCCGCCCGCGTGCTTGCGCGTGTTGGTGAGCGCCTCCTGGACGATGCGGTAGACCGCGTGGTCCACGGTCGTCGGCAGCTCGACGGCCGGCCCGGTGACCTCCAGCGTCGCGTTGCCCGACTCCTCGACCAGCGCCCCCAGCCGGGCCACCCCGACGTCCGCCTGGTTCTCGATCGGCTCCCCGTCGGTACGCAGCACGTCCAGCAGGCGGCGCATCTCCGTCATCGCCCGGCGGGCGGTGTCCTCGCCGGTGAGCAGGGCGAGCTGGGCGCGTTCCGGGTCGTTGGGGATCGTCCGCCTGGCCACGCCCATGTAGAGGCCGACCACGCTGACGTGGTGGGCGATCACGTCGTGCAACTCGCGGGCGATGCGGCGGCGTTCCTCGCGTACCGCGTTCTCGGCGATCTGCTGGCTGCGCCGCTCGGACAGCTCCGTGCTCAGGCGCACGATGTGCCCGGCCGCGACGGGCAGCGCCGGGGTCAGTGCGAGCGCCAGGGACATCGCGGGCTGAGTGGCCGTCCACGACATGCCGTGGACGAACCAGCCGCCGACCACGACCGTCGCCGCCGTGGCGATCGAGACCGGCGCCGGGGTGTGCCGGCCCACGGCGTAGAGAGCGATGACCATGGCGCTGACCGGCGCGTCGTACCGGGGCGGCTGCGTGCCCACCAGGTAGAGCACGCCGACGAGCGCGGCCACGACGATCGGATGCCGCCGCCGTGCCAGCATCAACGCCGCGGCCACCACCGCGATCGACACCTCCCTGAGGTGCGGTCCGTAGTAGTGGACGCCGGCCAGCTCGGCCACCAGCACCACCACGGCCGTCGCGACGTCCCCCACCCAGGGACGGCTCCTGGCGATCATTCCTCCACCGCATCACAGGTGGCGACCGCACGGCAATCGCCCTTTCCGCGATCTCGCGGGCGCCCCCGGCGCGGCCGGGCCAGCGCCAGCAGCCCGACCAGCGTCGCCGCGAAGAGCGGCAGCCAGGCCAGCCTGGGCAGCAGCCAGGACGCGTCGGTCGGCGGGCTGGTGAGCCCGGCGACAGGACCGAGCCGAACCGTGGCCAGCGAGATCAGCGCAGGCGCTGTCTGGTGCCAGAGGTAGAGCGGGCAGGCCGCGTCGCTGATCACGGTCGCGATCCGCGGCGCGGCGGCGCGGCGGCCGAGCCGGTCGCCCGCCAGCACGGCGAGCCCGCACTGCGCGCACGCGAAGGCGAGCAGCGCCGCGCTCGGTGGCGCGACGTTCGACACCGGTGCGCCGGGCACCTCCAGCATGGCGACGGGGTAGCCGCCGAGGACGATCAGCGCCGCCGCGAGCAGCCCGCCCCCGCCGAGCAGCCACGCCCCGCTGACCCGGCCCTGCCGCCACGCCAGCCCCAGCAGGAACGGCACCGCCCACACGGCGATCGTGTTGAGGTGCCCCAGCCACCCGAGCGTGGGCCAGGTGAAGCGGACGACATCAACCAGCGCCACGCAGACCGCGGGAACGAGGGCCGCCACCCAGCCGTGTCGAGCCACCGCCCGGCGCAGCCATGGAGCGATGGCGGTCAGCAGCAGGTAAGGCGCCAGGAACTCCAGCGGCGCGAGCACCGGGCCGACGATCTCCCCGATGGCGGCGAGGGAGAATCCGTTGACCGACAGGACGGCCAGGGCGGCGCCCCAGGCGAGCAGGAAGACAAGCACTGGGCGCAGTCGCGGCGGATTGGGGGCTCGCTCGCCGCCACGGGCATATCCGCCGGCGAGGAAGAACACGGGCACGGTCTGCAGCAGCCAGGTGGCGGGCGCCCACTCCGGCAGGGCCACGAGCAGGCCGGCCACGCGGAGGCCGTCCGCGACGACGTACGAGGTGACGAGCCACTGCCCGAGGATCCCGACCGCGACGGACGCGGCGAGCAGCACGTCGATGCGCCGCTCACGCCGCACGCTCACGCCCCGTCACCGCGATGTGGGTGATCTGCGCCAGCGTCCGGGTGCCGGGCCGCAGGTAGGTGTGGTGGCGGGCGTCGCCGCCGTCGACGACCCGCGCGCCGAACTCGGGGCGCACGGGATCGGTGCCGAACCCGAACGGCCCGATCAGCAGACCGGGACGGGAGACGTCGTCGTTGCCGCCCAGCGCCGCCCAGATCCGCGCCGAGGTACGCAGGTCCGAGGCCCTGGTGACACCCAGGCCGGGGCTGCCGGTGACGATGAGGTCGCGGACCGGCAGCCCCGCGACGGCGCGAGCGCACACGAGCGAGCCGTAGCTGTGGCAGACCAGGCTGATCGGCAAGGTTCGCGGCAGCGCGGCGAGTAAGGACCGCAGCCGCCGGGCGCCCCTGTCGGCCGGCCAGACGGTGGCGATCTCCGGGTTGACGAGGTCCGGCGTGTCGTACCCCAGCCAGCCGATCACCGCGGTTCCCGGCCCGAGCGTGGCGGCCTCGTCGTGCAGCGCGTGGGCCGCTCGTCCCGGGCTTTCCGGAGAGTCGTCGAAGGCGGCCAGGCTCTGCCCCGAGCCGGGCACGTAGACGATGACCCTGCGCGCCGCGGCGAGATCGCCCACGACCTCGATCGCCTGGCCGTCGCCCGTGCTGTTCCGGGCCAGGAACTGGCGGCCCGACCACGCGTGGGGCGCGTAGCGGGCCTGGAGCACGTCGGCGGTGAAGGCGGAGGGGAGGGGCAGCTCGTCCATCACCGGCCGGCCGGCGGCGGCCGTTCCCGCGGCGAGCACGACGGCCGGCAGCAGCGTACGGAAGCGGCGCATGCGCGCACGGGAGGGGACCGCGCCCGGGTCGCCCGCCACGGGACCACGGCTCCGGGGCCTGCCGGGGTCCACGCGTTCGTAGACGGTGACGGCGTAGGAGCGCGCCGGGTGCTCGTACGGGTGCTCGCTCACCCGGCGGAAGGACGGGTTCTCGTCGAGGTCCCGGTAGAGGTGACGCGCCTCGGGCCATTCGTGCACCAGGACCACGACACCGCCCGGCACCGTCAGCGAGCGGAGCCGTTCGAACACCAGGCGGAGCCGTTCGCCGCGGCCCGCGTAGTAGAGCGTCTCGGCGCAGATGACCAGGTCAAAGGTGCCGCCGGGGCTCTCGTTGAGGAAGTCGAGCGCCACGAACCTCGCCGTCCCGCCCGACTTCGCGGCCGCCCGTCTGACCGCCCGATCCGAGACGTCCACCCCCAAGCACTCCGCCTCGGGGTAGGCGCCCGCCAGCCGGCGGGTGAACGCCCCTTCGCTGCACCCCAGGTCCAGGACCCTGCGGTAGGCCCGGCGGGGGAGATGCCGCAACGTCGTCTCGTACTTGTCGAGCTCGTACGGCTCGGTGTCGTACCGCCAGGGGTCGGGCACGTGATGAACCCACTCGAAGAAGCGGCGGAGCAGGCGCCCGTGAACGGACGCGGGAAGAAGTGAGACGGCTCCGAAGAACAGGCGATGCAGGCGATCGCTGATGCCGGACATGTCTTTCAGCCTGCTGGCGACCGCGCCCCTGTTCATCGACGGGAGGAACGATCTCCCTCCGGGACCAGGCTCCCGGCCCCGTGGCGTCCCCGGTACCCGAGACCTGATGGCGGTGCTACCTCCGGCCGAGACCACCGCTTGCTTGAATGCACCATATAGTGCACTCTGATGCACTATAGGGCGAAGAGCTTCAGGAGGCGTGCCGATGGGACGAGACCTGGCCGACATGGGCTTCAGCACGATCGCCGTGCACGGCGGGGTGAGCCTCGACCCGTCCACGGGCGCCATCGGGCCGCACATCGCGACCTCGACGAACTTCGCGGCCGCGTACGGAAGCATCGGCTTCAGCGCCGAGGCGACCGTGGCGGACGAGGTTCCGTTCGCCTACGCCCGCGAGGGCCATCCGAACGCCGCCCAGCTCGAACAGAAGCTGGCCCTGCTGGACGGCGCGGAGGCCGCGGTGGTGTTCGCCACGGGCATCGCGGCGATCTCCGGGCTGATGACCCAGGTGCTCTCACCCGGAGACCACCTGCTGGTCAGCGACGTCAGTTACGCGGGCACCGCCGAGTTCACCCGTGGCCTGCTGGCCGGTATGGGGATCGAGGTGAGCGTCGCCGACATGTCCGATCTCGACGACGTCCGCGCGGCGTTGCGGCCGAACACCCGCCTGATCCACGCCGAGACGCCGTGCAACCCGGTGCTCAAGCTGGTGGACATCCGGGCGCTCGCGCGGGTGGCGCACGACCACGGGGCGGAGCTGTGCGTCGACGGGACCTTCGCCACCCCCGCGGTCACCCGCCCGCTGCTGCTCGGAGCCGACTATGTGGTGCACTCCCTGACCAAGTACATGGGCGGTCACGGTGACGCGCTGGGGGGAGCGGTGCTCGGGAGGGCCGAGCCGATGGACCGCCTGCGACGCGAGGTCGGGGTGCACCTCGGCGGCACGCTCAGCGCCTTCAACTGCTGGCTGATCCTGCGCGGCCTGGAAACCCTGCCGATCCGCATGGCCGCGTACGCGCGCGGGGCCACTCAGGTCGCGCGGTTCCTGGAGGATCACCCGAAGGTTCGCTCCGTGCGATATCCCGGGTTGCCGTCCCACCCGCAGTACGCGCTGGCCCAGCGGCAGATGAGCGGGCCGTCCGGCATGATCGCCTTCACCGTCGCCGACCACGAACGATTCGGCGACGGGCTGAAGGACCAGCTGCGGATCTTCCACTTCGCCGCCTCGCTGGGCCTGTCGCGCAGCCTCATCCTGGAGGCGCGTACGGAGGACCTGCGGCGTACGACGTTCAAACTCGACGAGGCGCACCTGCGCCGCTACCGCGAATGGGCCGGCGACGGGTTCTACCGCCTGTCGATCGGCCTGGAGGACCCCGACGACCTGTGCGCCGACCTCGAACGGGCACTGTCGGCGAGCTAGCCACCTGACCCACCTGCCGCCCACCCGCGGCGACAGCCGAAAGCGAAAGAAGGATCGTGGACATGGCGATGACCGTGGAGCGTCTGGCGGAGTTCGGCGCGGCGTGGCGCGACCGGGACCTCGACCGGCTCATGGAGTTCATGGCCGACGACTGCGTCTTCCGGTCGTCGGTCGGGCCGGAGCCGGGCGCGACGTTCCGCGGGCGTGCCGAGGTGCGCCGCGGCTTCGAGCTGATGCTCGCCTACGATGCCGGGTCCGAGTCCCACGACGGCGTCGCGTTCGTCGTCGGTGACCGCGGCGCCGCGCAGTGGTCCTACACGCACGCGGACGCGTACGGACGGACGCACCGAGTGGACGGCTGCGACCTGTACGAGTTCGACGGCGACCTGATCAGGGTCAAGGACGCCTACCGCAGGGTCCACGGCGACCTCGGCCAGACGTGAAGGTCTCCCCAGGTCGGGAACCGGGCCCGCCCAGGTCCTGCCACCTGTCGCGGCCGTCGTCAGGACTGGCGGCGGCTGCGGTAGGCGGCGGTCTTGGCCCGCGCCGTGCACGCCGTGCCGCAGTAGCGGCGTGAGCCGTTGCGGGTCAGGTCGACGTAGACCGCCTCGCACTGGTGTGCCTCGCACTCCCCGAAGCGGTCGGGGCCGTAGCCGTCCACGATGAGCGCCAGCGCCGTGGCGAACTCACCGCCCAGCGCCTCCACCTGGCTGTCACCCGACCCGTGAAAGTGCAGGTGGAACGGTTGGCCGACGTCCTCGGCCAGGTACGGCTGCGCGCCGTACCTGCGGATCATGGCGTTGATGTGGGCGGCCTGGTCGGCGGGACGTTCGGCCAGCAGCGCCTGGCGTAGCCCGGCCGCCAGCTCGGCCAGGCGCGCCCCGGCGTCGGGGACGGCGCGCACGGCCGCGCTCATGTGGTCGCCGAGCCGGGCCGCGAACGTCGTCGCCAGCTCCTCGCCCGTCAGCGGCCGCACGGAGGCGCCGCGCCACCAGCGGGCCGTGGCGAGGTTGACCAGCTCGGCGATCAGCGGTGCCTGCCGAGTCACGTTACAGGCTATTTCCATTTGACTGGTAACAATCTCTCGTGTGTCATGGGCGTAATCCTGTTAGATGGTAACGGAGTCGCCATGCTCGCCCCCTACCGCCGCCTGCTCGCCCATTCCGGGGTCCCTCACCTGCTCGTCGCGGGGCTCATCGTCAAACTGGGCACGCCCGTGCTCAGCCTCGCCCTGCTGCTGTCCGCCGTCGACCGCCTCGGCTCCTACGCCACCGCCGGGCTCGTGCTCACCGGCCACGCGCTGGCCCTGGCCCTGTGCGCGCCGCCCGGCGGACGCATCGCCGACCGGTACGGCCCGCGTCCCACCCTCATCTGCTACCTGGCCGCCCACGCGCCGGCCTACGCCCTGCTCCTGCTCGCACCCCCCGCCCTGATGATCGGCGCGGCGGTGCTGCTCGGGGCCACCACGCCGCCCGCCGCCTCGATCATCAGAAGCGCCTGGCCACGACTGGTCCCCGAGGCCGCCCTGCCTGCCGCGTACGCGGTGGACAACGCGGTCAACGAACTGATGTTCATCGTCGGTCCTCTGCTCGTGCCGGTCATGATCCTGGCCATGACGGCGCACGACGTGGTGGCCGCCGCGGGCGCCGCCGTCCTGCTCGGCACGGCGCTGCTCCTGGCCTCCCCCACGATCCGGCGGGCCGCACCCGCTCCGCCGGGCAGGCTCCGGCCGGCCGGGCCGCTCGGCCACCGGCGTACGGTCCTGCTGCTGAGCATCGCCGCCCTCGGCACGTTCACCTTCGGCTGCCTGCGCGTCGCCACGGTCGCCTCGGCCACCGTGTTCGGCTCCGCCGCCTCCGCCGGTGTGCTGATGGGCCTGCTGTCGGCCGGCGCCCTCCTCGGCACCCTCGGGTACGGCGCCCGCGCCTGGCCCGTCACCGGCGTGCGCCTGCTCGTGCTGCTGTCGCTCGCGGAGGCCGTCGTGCTGCTGGCCGGAGGCTGGGCGCCGAGCTTCGTGGCGCTCGCCGTACTGATCGCCGTGGTCGGGCTGGCGACCGGGCCACGGGACGCGGTCGTGCCGACCCTGCTCGCCGACCACACCCCCGCCCACTACCGCACCGAGGTCTTCGCCTGGCTCCAGACCTTCATGTGGGCCGGGTACGGGCTCGGCACCGCCGTCGCCGGTCGCCTCATCGGGCCCTTCGACACCGGCGCCGCCGCCTTCGGAGCCGCCGCGGTCGCGGCCGTGGCGGGGGCGGTCCTGGCCGTTGCCGCCAACCGGCCCGCCCGCGCGCTGAGCTGAACCCGACCCCGGACGGGATTTGCCACGAATGAGCGAATAGATCGCGCGAACCCGGTCAGTAATGGGGGAGGTGGGTGTTCGTCCAGCCCGAGGAGGGCCGATGAATGACGTACCGTCGGAAAGCGCGCTGACGCGTTAGTCACGAGGCGATTGTCCGCTCCAGAAACCCTTTCCTGCTCTCGGCGAAACATCGCGGATGGACTCCGAGGCTGTCCGCAAAAAAGCCGGCAGTCCGCACGGAATCGAGAGAGCGACGCAATCATGAGCAACAATCGCAAGGTTTCCTTCACGATCGCCGCGAGCGCACTCGCCCTGTCGACGGCGTGCAGCGGCGGCGGCTCCACAGCCGAGTACGAGGCGATGAACGAAAGCACGCCGACGGGCACCGCCACCGAAATGCCGACGGGCACCGCGACCGCCGGGCACCCGTCGCCCACGTTCGACGCGGCGGACGTCAAGTTCACCCAAAAAATGCTCCTGCACCATCAACAGGCCATCGAGATGGCGAAACTCGCCTCCCACCGGGCCTCCGACCCCGAGGTCAAGCAGCTCGCCGCCAGGATCGAGAAGGAGCAGGAGCAGCAGAGCCAGACGATGAAGGACCTGCTCTCCTCCTGGGGTCAGCCCACCCCGACGCCGGGCATGGCGCCCGACATGCCCGGCAGCATGTCGGAGGAGGACATGCGCAAGCTCGCGGCGGCCCAGGGCAAGGACTTCGACAAGCTCTTCGTCCAGCAGATGATCGCCCATCACCGGGGAGCGATCGAGATGGCGCGCACGGAGGAGGCCGACGGGGCCAACCCGCAGGCCAAAGACCTCGCCAAGCAGATCATCACCACTCAGGAGGGGGAGCTGAAGGAACTGGAGCAGATTCGCGACCGGCTCTGACCCGGGCTGAGCCGAATCGGGCCCGAGCGACTCGGGCCCGATTCAGCGTGCCGCGCGGTCGGCGCTTGTCGGTCGTCCCGGCGCCGCACTACCGTGCCGGGATGAATCTCTTCTCACCCTCTTGGACGGCGTTGCGCACGGCGGTCGCCGAGCTTCCCGACGAGGTCTTCGAGCAGCCGTCGGGCTGTGCGGGCTGGCGGGTGCGAGACCTGGTGTGCCATTTGATCATTGACGCGCAGGACGTCCTGATCACCCTGGTGACCCCCGCCGACACCGAACCGACGCGCGACTCCGTGACCTACTGGGAGGTCTCCGACACGCCGCCGACCGGCGACGACCCGCTCGACGCGCTGATCGTCCGGCTGGCCGCGGCGTACGAGGAGCCCTGGCTGCTCAAGTTCCACCTCGACGACCTCGGCTCCGCCGCCGGGCGCGCCGCCGAGCTGGCCGACCCGGCCCTGCGGGTCGGCACCCGCGACGTGGTCCTCACCGCGGGCGACTACCTGTCCGCGTACGTCCTGGAGTGGACGCTGCACCACCTCGACCTGGTCGCCTACCTGCCTGACGTGCCGGGGCCGCCCGCCGAAGGGCTCGCCCGTACCCGCGCGATGCTGGAGCAGATCGCCGGGTTCGCGTTCCCCGCGTCCTTCTCCGACAAGGACGCGCTGCTCGTGGGCACCGGACGGCGGGCGCCGACCGACGCGGAGCGGGCCGAACTCGGGGAGGCGGCGGCGAGGCTCCCGTTCGTCGTCGGGTGAGCGTCCTGCCGAACGAGCCCGCTGAGCGACGGCGGCGGCCTCGGCGGCGGAGCCGCTCGTGAAATCGGCACGACAGGAAGACGACAGACCGGTCTGCCAGGCTTCTGATCGCTCGGGCGGTCCTCCCGGCGGGCGCTGACGTGCGCCCGAGACCCGTGGTGATGACGGGAGGCCCGAGCCGTTGAACCAGACCTCGAATCGGAGTCCCATGAAGACCGCTGCCGTACTCATACTCGTGGCCGTCGCCGCCCTGTCGCCTCTGCCCGTCGTGGCCGGTGCCGCGTCCGCGTCCGCGCCCGCCACGGCCGAACAGGCCGCGGCGGGCAACAAGCTGCTGCCCGGCCAGAAGCTCTACGCAGGTCAGTCCCGCCGTTCGGCCAACGGCCAGTACGTGCTGCTCATGCAGAACGACGGCAACCTCGTCCTCCAGCACGCCAACACCGCGCTGTGGAGCAGCAAGACCGCCGGGCACCCGGGCGCGTTCGCGGTGATGCAGAGCGACGGCAACTTCGCCATCTACACCCCCGGCAGGAAGCCGCTCTGGAGCACTAGGACGGCGCCCAACCCCGGCGCGTTCCTACAGGTCCAGGACGATGGCAATGTGGTGATCTACAGTGCCGCCGGGAAGCCGCTGTGGGGCGCCAGAACGTGAGGTGCCCGCATGGGCTGCTGGTGGACGCGGTGATGTGGTGATGCGGTGATCAGGTGCTGCGGTCATCGGCCATCAGGCCCTGACCGCACCCGCCGGGGCCCGTACGGAATGGAGTAGTTGTGGCCAATTTCGAGTCATCGATCGTCGAAGCCCAGCTCGACGCGGTGGAGCGGTCGCTGACCGCCACCCCCGACGAGGACGTGGTCGTCTCCGCGGTGACCCTGAGCCAGTCGTATCCCGTGGACCCGAAGAGCCTCTGGGCGGCGTGCACCACCCAGGAGCGGCTGGCCCAGTGGCTGGGGCCGGTCAGCGGTGATCTCCGGGTGGAGGGGCGTTACCAGCTCGAGGACACCGCTGCCGGAGTCGTCCGGCGCTGTCACGCTCCCAAGTCCTTCGTCGTGAGCTGGGACTACGGGGATGACACGTCGCTGGTCGAGGTCCGGCTCCGCGCCGAGGAGGCCGAGGACGCCGAGGCGGAGGGCGGGACGCGGCTGACCGTGATCCACTCTGCCGACATAGCGTCGCAACGATGGGCACAGTACGGCGCCGGCGAGTCCGGCATCGGCTGGGACATCTGGTTGCTGTGCCTGGCTCACCACCTGGCCACGGGAGACGCCGTCGCCACCGCCGTCAACGCGTGGACCGAGAGCGTCGGCGGCAGGCGGTTCATCGCGGAGAGCAGTCGCCGCTGGGCGGACAAGTCCGTCGCCACCGGCACGCCGGAGGCCGACGCGCGGGCGGCGCAGGCGCGTATCACCGCGTTCTACGCCAATCTCGACCCCGCCGGCCAGCCGTAGGCGCGCGCCCTGGTCAACTCGTCGCGGGCTAGGATCGGCCCGTGCCCTTGAGCGCGAACGACGTCGACCGGTTCGAGGCCGCCAGGCCGCGCCTGGAGGCCATCGCCTACCGCCTCCTCGGCTCCGCGAGTGAGGCGGAGGACGCCGTGCAGGAGACCTTCCTGCGTTGGCAGGCCACCGACGTGGCGCGCATCGAGGTCCCCGAGGCGTGGCTGACCAGGGCCCTCACCAACCTGTGCCGCAACCAGCTCACCTCCGCGCGGGCCCGCCGCGAGACCTACGTGGGCTGCTGGCTTCCCGAGCCGCTGCTCGCCGGTGACCCGATGCTCGGCCCGGCCGACACCGCCGAGCAGCGCGAATCGCTCTCGTACGCGGTGCTCACGCTCATGGAGCGGCTCTCGCCCAACGAGCGGGCGGTTTACGTGCTGCGGGAGGCGTTCGACTACCCGCACCGGGAGATCGCCGAGATCCTCGACCTCACCGAGGCCGCCAGCCAGCAGCTCTTCCACCGCGCCAAGAAGCACGTCGCCGACGGCAAGGCCCGCGCCGAGATCGACGCGGCCGCCGCCCGGCGGATCGTCGAGGAGTTCCTCGCCGCCGCCACCAGCGGCCGAACCGAGCCGCTCGTACGCCTGCTCACCAGCGACGCCATCGCCGTCGGCGACGGCGGCGGGAAGGTTCCGGCCCGCGCCAAGCCGTTCGTGGGCGCCGTCGTGGTCGCGAAGTTCCTGTGGGGCCTGTGCAAACCCGGCGAGGCCAAGCGCGCCCTGGTCGGCGGCGCACTCAGCCTCTACGCCTCGACCGCCAACGGCGACCCCGCCGTCGTGGCCGTCGTCGGTGGCCGGGTCGTCGCCGTCATGTGCCTGGAGGTCACCGCCGAGGGCATCGTCGCGTTCCGCAACCAGGCCAACCCCGACAAGCTCGAACGCGCGACCGCGCGCTGGGCGGCCGACGATCGTGGAGAGCCCCTGTACAACGTCTTCTGAGGGCGGTGTGAGGTGCTTCACATCGTGTTCCTGTCAGGAAACGGCGGGCCGCCCGGTTCAAGGGGCGAACGCACGACAGGAGGCAGCAAATGCAGCACCGCATCGTCGTCCTCGGGGCCGGATACACCGGAGCCATCGCCGCCGGTCGGCTCGCCAGGCGGCTCCACCGCGAGGACGTCGCCATCACCCTCGTCAACGCCGAGCCCGACTTCGTGGAACGCGTCCGCCTGCACCAGGTGGCGACCGGCCAGGACCTCAAGCCCCGGCCGTTCGGCGAGATGTTCGCGGGCACCGGCGTCGAACTGCGGCTCGCGAAGGTCACCGGCGTCGACGTCGACCGCAGGACCGTCACCGCCACCGACACGACCAGCTCGATCGGGTCCCCCACCCGTCTGATCGCGCCCGAGTGCGGCGCCGGTTTGATCGCGCCCGGGTCCGGCGCCGGTTTGATCGCGCCCGAGTCCGGCGCAATGGAACAACTCGACTACGACACCCTCGTCTACGCCCTCGGCAGTGCCTGGGACGCCCACGGTGTCCCCGGGACCGCCGAGCACGCCTATGAGCTGGCGGGCCGTCCCGGAGCGCTCCGGTTGCGCGGGCGCCTGGCCGGTCTCGACGCCGGGCGGAGCGTGGTCGTCGTGGGCGGCGGCCTCACCGGCGTGGAGATCGCGACCGAGATCGCCGAGGCCCGCCCCGACCTCGACGTCGCCCTCGCCACCCGCGGCGACCTCGGCGACGGGCTCTCGCCCAGGGGCCGCGAGCACCTGCGGAAGGTCTTCGCCAGGCTCCGGATCACCGTGCACGAGCACGCCGCCGTCACCGGCGTCGAAGCCGACCGGATCGTCACCGCCGACGGCGAGGTCATCCCGGCCGCGGTCACCGTGTGGACCGCCGGTTTCGCGGTCCACCCCATCGCGCGGGCGAGCGCCCTGGAGGTCACCGGCACCGGACAGATCGTGGTCGACGGGACCATGCGCTCGGTCTCGCACCCGGACGTGTACGCCGTCGGCGACGCCGCCATGGCGATGGGCCCGGGGAACAAGCCGCTGCGGATGTCGTGCTCCTCGGGCATTCCGGCCGCCTGGCAGGCCGCCGACGCGATCGCGGCCCGGCTGACCGGCGGGAAGCTCCCGAACGCGCCGATCCGCTACGTCAACCAGTGCATCTCGCTGGGCCGCAAGGATGGGCTGATCCAGTACGTCACCGCCGACGACCGTTCCGTGCGGGCGGCGCTGACCGGCAGGACGGCCGCCGTGTACAAGGAGCTGATCTGCACGGGCGCGGCCTGGAGTGTCGCCAACCCGTTGCTCGGCCTGCCGGCCCGGCGCCGCCGCGTCACCCGGGATCGGGCCGCGGCTGGTGTCTCCGGCCCCGCGCGCAATCTTGAACCGCACGTTGGACAAGCCTCAAGAGGCGGACTCTAGCCTGGTCGCAGTGAGGTGATGAGGGCCATGGCGGAGAACGAGCTGGTGCTGGTGACGGGTGCCGGAGGCGGCGTCGGGGGAGTGGGGCGTACCGTCACCGGGCTGCTGCGCGAGAGCGGCCTGGCGGTGCGGGCGATGGTGCACCACGACGACGACCGGGCGGCGGCGCTGCGGGCGCTCGGCGCGGACGTGGTCGTCGGCGATCTCACCAACCCGGCCGACGTGGCGCGGGCCGTCGAGGGTGTCGGCCGGATGTTGTTCAGCATGAGCGTGTCGCCGTCGTACCTGGAGGCCGCCGTCACCGTCGCGAGCGTGGCGCGGGCGGTCGGCCGGATCGAGGCCCTGGTCGCGATGTCCCAGATGACCGTGTCGCAGATGGACGCGCTCAGCACCGAGGAGTCGCACCAGCAGCGCCTGCACTGGCTGTCGGACCAGGTGCTCGACTGGTGCGGGCTGCCGGTCGTGCACGTCCGGCCCACCGTCTTCCTGGACAACCCGCTGTTCACGACGCTGGCCGCGCGGTCCATCGCCGACAGCGGCACCCTCCGGCTGCCCTTCGGCACCGGCCGTACGTCGCCCGTCGCGGCCGACGACGTCGCCCGCGTGGTCGCCGCGATCCTGCGGGACCCGGGGCCGCACCTCGGGAAGGTTCTGGAGCTGACCGGGCCCAGGTCGGAACCGATGACCGCCGTCGCGCAGGAGTACGCCAGGGCGCTGCACCGGCCGGTGACCTACGAGGACGTGCCCGCGCAGGTGTGGGAGGACGACGTCCTGTCCCGTTCCGGGCTGGGGCCGCACACCGAGGAGCACATCGCGACCATGGCCCGGCTGCACCGCGAGAACAGGTACGACCGCTCCACCCGCACGGTCGAGCAGATCACCGGGCGACCCGCCCAGACGGTCGAGGAGTTCGTCGCGCGGCGGGCCGAGCTGTTCGACGGACACCGGTGACCACTGGCTGACCACAGGCTGACCACGGGCGCCGCGCCGCATCGGGCCGGGAGGCGCGGCGCGGAGCTAGGCGGCGAAGTGGCAGGCGACCGGGTGGCCGGTGCCCCTGTCGATCAGCGTGGGCTCCTCCTCGCGGCACCGGTCCTGGGCCAGCCAGCACCGGGTGCGGAACCGGCAGCCGGACGGCGGCGACAGCGGCGAGGGAACGTCCCCCGTCAGGACGATCTCCTGGCGGTCGGTGTCCCGCCAGTCGTCGACGCCGGGCGCGGCCGACAGCAGCGCCTGGGTGTAGGGGTGGGCGGGCCGGGCATAGAGGGCGTCCTTCGGGCCGATCTCGGCGATCTTGCCGAGGTACATCACCGCCACCCGGTCGCACAGGTGGTGGACGACGCCGAGGTCGTGGGAGATGAACAGGTAGGCGACGCCCAGGTCACGCTGGAGCTCCCGCAGCAGGTTGAGGATCTGGGCGCGTACCGAGACGTCGAGGGCGGAGACGGCCTCGTCGCAGATGATCAGGCGGGGTCGCACGGCCAGCGCCCTGGCGATGCTGATGCGCTGGCGCTGCCCGCCCGAGAACTGGTGGGGGTAGCGGTCGGCGTGCTCGGGCCGCAGGCCGACGCGGTCGAGCAGGGTGCGTACCTCGTCGTCCCAGCGTTCGCGGGGCACGAGGCCGGGATGGATGCGCCAGGCCTCCTTGATCAGCGCGGCCACGGTCATGCGCGGGTTGAGCGAGGCGTACGGGTCCTGGAAGATGAGCTGGATCTCCTGCCTGAGCCGCCGCAGCTCCTTGGCGGGCAGCGCGGCCAGGTCCTTGCCCTCGAAGAGCACCTTCCCCGAGGCGGGCCGGACCAGACCGACGATGGTCCTGGCCACGGTCGACTTGCCGCAGCCGGACTCGCCGACCAGGCCCACGGTCTCGCCCTCGCCGACGGTGAGGCTCACCCCGGCCACCGCCTGCACCTCGACCCTGCGAGTGCGGTAGGTGGTGACGAGATCGACGAGTTCAAGCATGTGCGATCACCTCCTCGGCGAAGTGGCAGGCGCTGGTGCGCCCGGGTCCGAGCGGACGGGGCTCGGGGTCGTTCTCGCGGCACACGTCGCGGGCGAACGGGCAGCGGGCGGCGAAGGAGCAGCCGGTCAGCGGCTTGCTCAGGTCGGGCGGCCCGCCGCCGATCATCTCCAGCGGACGGTCGTCGCGCAGCGAGGGCACGGCGCGCATCAGGCCGCGGGTGTAGGGGTGGGCGGGGCGCTCGTACACCTCGGGCACGGTGCCCGTCTCCACGATCCGGCCCGCGTACATGACGGCGATCCGGTCGGCGGCTCGGGCGACCACGCCCAGGTCGTGGCTGATGAGGATCATGCCGAGGCGTTCCGCCCGCTGGCGTTCGCGCAGGAGTCGCAGGATCTGGGCCTGCACGGTGACGTCCAGCGCGGTGGTCGGCTCGTCGGCGATGAGCAGGCGGGGGTCGAGGGCCAGCGCCATGGCGATCATCACGCGCTGGCGCATGCCGCCGGAGAAGCGGTGGGGGTACTCGTCCAGCCGGCGCGCGGCGTCGGGGATGCCGACCAGGGCCATCAGCTCGGCCGACCGGCCGCGGGCCTCCTTCCTGCCCAGGCCGCGGTGCCTGCGGAACATCTCGCCGATCTGGTAGCCGACGGTCAGTGACGGGTTCAGCGCGCTGAGCGGATCCTGGAAGATCATCGAGATGCGTTCGCCGCGGAGCTTCCGCCACTGCTCCTCGGCGAGCCCGGTGACCTCCTGCCCCTCGATCCTGATGTGGCCGCCCGCCAGCCGGGCTCCGTGCGGCACCAGGCCGAGCAGCGACTGCGCGGTCACGCTCTTGCCGCTGCCCGACTCGCCGACGACGGCCACCGTCTCGCCCTCCTCGACCTGGAACGAGACGCCGCGCACCACGCGGGTGCCGCCGAACTCCACGGCCAGGTCCTCGACCTCCAGCAGGGGGCTCATGCGCTCAGCTCCGTCATCGGGTCGGACAGGTCTCGCAGCAGGTCGCCGAGCACGCCGATGCTGACCACCACGAGCGCCAGCGCGAGGCCGGGCGCGGCGGCGATCCACCAGGCGGAGGCCAGGTAGTCGCGGCCCTGCGCGATGGTGGCGCCCCAGGACGCCTGCGTGGTGGGCACGCCGAGGCCGAGGAAGCTCAGCGACGCCTCGGCGACCATGGTCAGGCCGACCTGTACGGTCGCCGCGACGAGCAGCGGCGGCAGGCAGGAGGGCAGGATGTAGTGGATGAGGATGCGCCCGTTGGAGGCGCCGAGCACGCGGGCCGAGTCGACGAACTCGCGGTGCCGTACGGACAGCGCCGACCCGCGCACCACCCTCGCGAAGATCACCCATCGGGTCACCGCGAGCGCGATGATCACGTTGACCATGCTGGGCCCGAGCACGCCCGCGAGCAGGATCGCCAGCAGCAGGCTGGGGAAGGCGAGCTGGATGTCGCCGACGCGGGAGATGATGCCATCCACCCAGCTACCGAAATATCCGGACAACAGGCCGAGCAGCAGCCCGATCGACCCGCCCACCAGCACGGTCACCAGCGCCACGGTCAGCGACGTACGCATGCCGGACAGCACCTCGGCCACCAGGTCCTGGCCCACCTGGTCGGTGCCGAACCAGGCGACGGCCCCGTCGGACAACCGGCTGCCCGGAGGCAGCAACCGGTCCTGCGGGCTGGTCACCGCGGCGTCGAAGGGGACGAGGACCGGCCCCACCACGCCGGCGACCGCGAACAGCAGCACGGTCCCGATGGCCAGCCGCCCGCGCAGGGGCAGCCGCCGTAGGACGGCGGTGTCGAGCGTCATGCGTTCTCCAACTGGATCCTGGGGTCGAGATAGCTGTAGAGCACGTCGACCAGCAGGTTGAGCGTGATGTAGCAGACGGTGACCACGATGAGGACGGCCTCGACCACCGAGTAGTCGCGGAAGGTGATCGAGTCGATGAGCAGCGAGCCGATCCCCGGCCAGGCGAAGACCACCTCGACGATCACCCCGTTGGCGATGAAGAAGCCCATCAGCAGGCCGAGCATGGTCACGACGGGCACCAGCGTGTTGCGCAACACGTGGACGTAGAAGACCACCCGCCTGCTCAGGCCCTTGGCCCGCGCCGTGCGCACGTAGTCCTGGTTCATCTCCTCGAGGATCCCCGTGCGTACCAGCCGGCCGAGCCAGCCGACGAACGGCAGCGCCAGCGTGAGCGCGGGAAGCAGCAGGCTGGCCATGGTGCCGTCGGCGGTGCTCGGCAGGATCTGCAGCAGCCTGGCGAAGATCAGGGAGAGCATGATGCCGATCCAGAACGGCGGCAGGGCCTGCCCGACCAGCGACGAGACGGAGACCAGGTGGTCGGCCACGGTGCCCGCGCGCCTGGCCGCGAACGTGCCGGCCAGGAAGCCGAGCACCACGGTGAAGATCATGGCCCAAACCGACAGGCTCAGCGTGGGGCCGAGCCGTTCCAGCGTGGCGTCCAGCGCGCTGCCGCCCTGCCGCCAGGACTCGCCGAACTCCAGGCGCAGCACGTCGCCCAGGTGGGCGAAGTACTGCACGAGCAGGGGCCGGTCCAGGCCCATCTCGGTGCGGAGCGCGGCCAGTTGGTCAGGGGTGGCCTGGCTGCCGAGGATCAGCTCGGCGGGGTCGCCGGGCAGCACGCGCAGCGCGACGAAGACGATGGTGACCGCGCCCCAGATCTGCAACAGCGCCTGGGCGAGGCGGCGTGCGAGGAAGAGGGTCATGGGCGGCTCGATCCTCGTACGGTGAGCGCCGGCGGGAAGAGCACCTTCTCCGGAGCCCCCGTAGCCGACCTGGTCAGCCGCCGCAGCATGCGGTCGACGGCCGACACCGCGATCTCCGCGGCGGGCAGGTCGACCGAGGTGAGCGACGGTATGACGTAAGGCGCGAAGGGGTAGCCGCCGTAGCCGACGACCAGCACGTCCTCGGGAATGCGCAGCCCCGCCTCGTGCGCGACCCGGTACGTGGCGAGCGCGAAATAGTCGTTGCCCGCGACGAACGCCAGCGGCCGATCGTCGGTGGCGATCACCTCGCGGGCCAGCCGGTACGCCTCGCTCGGGTCCCACGGCATCGCGCTCTGCTCCAACCGCCTGGTCGGCACCTTGATCACCGCGTCGGGCCCCATCGGCAGCCCGCTGTCGGCCATGGCGCGGCGGTAGCCCTCGACCCGGTCGACCACGGAGGAGACGCCCAGGTCCTCCTCCAGGAAGTAGATCTTCCTGGCGCCCTGCTCGATGGCGTGCCTGGCGGTCTCGTAGCCGCCGCGGGCGTGGTCGACGCCGACGAGGTCGGCGTTCAGCTCGGGGACGTCACGGTTGATCAGCACCAGCGGCACCCCCGCGGAGCGGAACGGCCGCCAGTGCTCCGCGCCCTCCTGCACGGCCACCACCAGGACCCCGTCGACGCCGCGGCGCAGCAGCTCCTCGGCCGCCCGCCGCTCGTTGTCCACGGACTCCTCGGTCGCCATCAGCAGCAGCGAGTAGCCGTGCTTGCGGCAGTGCTGCTCCACGCCGCTGATGAGCTGGGCGTAGAAGGGGTTGGACGGGTTCGTGATCACCATGCCGAGCGTGGTCGCGGAGCCCAGTACCAGGGAGCGGGCGGTCACGTTCGGCACGTAGCCGAGCCTGGCCGCCTCCGCCTTGACCCGGTTCCTGGTCTCCACGCCCACGCTGTCCTTGTCGGACAGGGCCCGCGACACGGTGTTGACCGACACCCCGAGGCTCTCGGCGATGTCCTTCAGCGTCGTACGGCGTCCGTCAGGCATGATCGGCGGAGACCGTCCTGAACTCGGGCTGGCTGTTGCCCGCCGGGCGGAAGTTCTTGACGGTCGAGCGCACGCCGTAGGTGGCGGCCAGCGACGCGGGGAACACGCCGACCGCGTCGGACCAGATGATCTCGCACGCCTGTCCGTACAGGGCCTTGCGCCGCTCCTGGTCGGCGGTGGACTTGGCCTGGGCGAGGATCGCGTCCAGCTCCTTGTTGGCGTAGCCCATGCGGTTGGCCTCGGAGGTGTACAGGCGGCCGAGCGTGTAGTCGGCGTCCGCCGTGGTCACGGTGTTGACCTGCAGCTCGATGTCCCAGTCGAGGGCGGTCAACCGCTTGATCCAGGCGGCCTTCTCGATCTGCTGCGGCTCGACGACCACGCCCACCTTTGCCCAGGCCGAGATGAACGACTGGGCCAGCTCGGTGGCCAGCGGCCCGGTGTCCCTGAACCACATCATCGAGGTACGGATGCCGTCGGCGTATCCCGCCTCGGCCAGCTCCTTCTTGGCCAGGTCGGGGTCGTGGGCGTAGGGCTGCTGCGGGGCGTGGCCGAACACCGACGACGGGATGGGCGCGTCCATGACCGTGGCGGCCTCGCCGTACAGGTTGGCGACGATGCCCTTGACGTCGAGCGCGTGGTGCAGCGCGCGGCGCACCTTGGGGTCGCTGAACGGCTTGCGCCCGCAGTTGAACCAGGTCAGGAAGTAGTTGAGGCCCGGCGTGCTCTCGACGGAGATCCCGGACACCTGGCGCAGGCGCTGGAGTTCGTCGGGCGGGATGATCCAGGTGACGTCCACCTCGCCGTTCTGCAGCGCGGTCATCCGCGTGGACGCCTCGGGGATGTAGGGCAGGCGCAGCCCCCGCAGCGTGGGCGCGCCGCCCCAGTAGTCCTGCACGGGAGTGAGCACGAGCTGCGACGACGGCGTGAACGACTCCACGGCGAACGGCCCGCTGCCCACCGGCTTGCGGAAGAAGCCCGACCTGCCCATCTGGGCCGCGGGGAGGATGAACGCCAGCGTCAGGTTCACCAGCATCGCGCCGAGCGGCTCGGTGGTGGTGATCTTGACGGTTCGCGCGTCGGGCGCCTCGACCGAGTCGACCGCGGCCCACAGCGGCTTCTGCGGGCCTGTCGACTTGACCAGCCGGTCCAGCGACGCCTTCACGTCGGCCGAGGTCAACTTGCTGCCGTCGTGGAAGGTGACGTCCTCGCGGAGGGTGAACACCCACGTCTTGTCGTCGGGCCGGGTCCACGACGTGGCCAGGCTCGGCGCCGGCTCGGTGCCGTTCCTGGTCACGAGCGTGTCGTAGATCTGCCGGTTGGCCAGCAGCGACGCCTCGTCGACCGCGCTCGGGCCGTGCGGGTCCAGGTCGTTGATGGCCTGGTTGAACGCGGCGCTGAGCGGGGAGTCCTGGCCGGAGCCCGAGCCGGGCCCGCCGGGGGCGCATCCTGCGATCAGGACAGCGCCTCCGAGGAGGGTGAGGAATTGGCGCCTGCCTACATCGTCCATGTCGCTTACCTTCTAGTCAGCTCTGTCAGGCTCTGTCAGCTCTTGAGTGCCAGGTAGATCAGGACTTTCGCCTTCGGATCGCCCCCGCGAAGTGAAGCCCTCAGTCGCAGCCAGTGACCGAACTCGCGTACGCGCCAGGACACCATTCCCGGCTCGGTGGTCACCAGCTCGGGTGTCTCCTCGTCGCACCAGTGCAGCCCGTCGGGGGAGACCTGGGTGACGAGGTGCAGGCTGGGCTGCTCGCCTTCGAGCTCCAGCGTACGTACGAACCATCGGGCTTCGGCCGCCCACCCGCACTCGTACGGTTCGGTGGTGAAATCTGCGGTGAAAGTGGTGTTCCGCTCGAGTACGGCGGTCTGAGCGTTCTTCATGCCGATGCTCACCAATCCACGGAGATCAGGGCGGAATCAAGGAAAAGGAAGTTGCGGACGGGAGAATGGGTGCGCACGCTGACGTAGAAGTTCAGCAGGTTCTCCAAGCCGTCATACTTGTCCGGATATTGCGGCACGGGAACGTTACGCAGATCCATCACCCGGTCGTTGACCTGGAGTTCGACGTTGGTCCGCGAGCGGGTGTCGAACTGCCAGCGCAGATAGTGCCAGTTGACCTTGGTCGGCACCTCGTTGTAGCAGAGGAATTGCGGGTCCTCGTCGAGCGCGTGCCAGTCGTCGGGGTTCGGCGCGGTGAAGTCCTCGGTCGCCACCAGGTTGTCCTGGTTGTGCAGGTTCTCCCGCGGCGTCGGCTCGGGCACCACCGGGTACACCCAGCGCCTGGTCAGCTTGTTGTCCAGGTCGGTGTTCTGGTAGCGCATCACCGTGTGGTAGCGGATGCCGTCGCCGTCGCACAGGTCGGTCGCGATCGTGAAGCAGCCGAACTGCGCCTCCGACGGGTGCAGGTTGCCGTCCCACTCGATGTCGCCGAAGGTGTTGCCGAGGCTCGACTCCGCCGTCGCCGCCTCGCTCTTGTAGGTGAAGTACGTCTCGAACTGCACGATCCCGCGCTGCGCCATCGTCAGCCGGCGGATGGCCACCGCCGTGTGCCCGGTGACCGGCCTGGTGGCCACCTTGAGCGCGTACGTGCCGCTCATCGCGCCGTGCGTGCCGGTGTCGAAGAAGTCGCACGAGCTGAGCTGCGGCGGGCGGAAGTCGCGCATGTGCTTGTCGACGGTGTCGAGGTTGCCGTGGCCGTCGTGGTTGCCGATGAGTTCGGTCCAGCCGTGGGTGCCGGTGTTGAACTCGTCGAAGGCGAGGATGCGGGGCAGCGGGTTGAACTTCGACAGCTTCGGATCGGCCGCGATCAGCGCGCGACGTAGATCATCGCTTACCAAGTCGTCCTCCTAGAACGAGAGAATTAACGTTCACGTGAACGTTAATCCTGAAGGTCCAAGGAAGTTAACCCTCCACATCCTGGGACGTCAATACTTCGTTACAAAGTGGACATCTAACGCTTCATCTGGACACACCTCAAGAATCCCGGCCCAGCCACGGTTGGTCGGTGACCGTCAGCAGGGATCTGAGCTGGCCCCGGCCGGAGATCCCGAGCTTGGTGTAAACCCGCGCCAGCGTGTTGTCCACGGTGCGTACGGCCAGGCCGAGCCGGGCGGCGATCTGCCTGCTCGTGTGCCGGACGGCCAGCAGGGCGACCTGGCGTTCCCTGGCGCTGAGCACGTCGCCGAGGTCGAGGTCGTCGAGCAGAGGCGTGCGCGCGTCCTGGCACCTGGCGCGCAGCGCGACGGCCTCGGCCGCGGCCAGCCCGGCACGCCCGCGCCGGCCCGCCG
>NZ_BAAAZP010000045.1:0-6705 GCF_039536965.1 Nonomuraea antimicrobica
AGCTGCCCGCCGGGGAGGGGGCGGAGCTGGCCGCGGTCGAGGAGTCCGCCGGGCTCCCCGCGGCGCCGGCCGGGGTGGTTCCCGACGCCGGCCGGCCGCTCCGCCCGCGGGTCGTCGACGCGTACGGGCTGCGCGTCCCCTTCGCCACCCCGGGCACGATCTCCCTCGTCGCCGCCGACGGCCAGGCCACCACCGTGCCTGCCCGGGCCCGCCGCCTGCCGGACCGTCTGGAGCTGCTGCCCGAGCCCGCGCGCCGGGTCTTCCACCGCGTCGAAGCACCGAGCACCGGTGATGGTGGCGGTGGTGGCGGTGGCCGCCCCGAGGGGCCGGTGCAGGAACGCATCGCGCGGGCCTGGTCGGCGGTGCTCGGCGTGCCGCCGGAGTCCATCACGCTCGACGCCAACTTCTTCGAGCTGGGCGGCGCCTCGCTGTCGGCCATGCGGGTGGTCATGGAGATGGGCGGCCTCGTGACGCTCACCGACCTGATGCGCAACTCCACGTTCGGGCCGCTGTGCGCGGTGGCCGAGGCCCGCATCGCGGCTGGGCCCATTGAGACGGGGGCGGGTCCCCAAGGGCTGCTCCGGGCCCTGACCGAGGATTTCGACCCGGCCTCGTGCGCGCTGGTCTGCTTCCCGTACGCGGGCGGCAACGCCGTCAACTTCGAGCGGCTGGCCACCGCGCTGGGCAAGGACGGCGGCGTCTCCGTGCACGGCGTCGAACTGCCCGGTCACGACGCCGGCCGTCCCGACGAGCCCCTCGTGAGCGTGCCGGAGGCCGCCAGGCTGGTGGCGGACGAGATCCGCGCCACGTTCACCGGCCCCGTGCTGCTGTGGGGCCACTGCGTCGGCTCGGCCCTGGCCGTCGAGACGGCCCGCCTGCTGGAGGCCGCGGGCCGTCCGCCGCTGCACGTCTTCGTGGCCGGCAAGCTGCTCCACGACGCCGCCGCCACCCGCGAGGCCATCCGCGAGGCGGAGACGATCGGCGACGCCGACGTCGTGGCCTGGCTGTCCGACGTCACCGGGCTGACCGGGCTCGACGCGCTCGAACTCCACCAGGCCGCGTTCGTGGCGAAGGTGTTCCGGCACGACTCCCGCGCCGCCAACACCTACCTGCTCGAACGGGCCGAGCAGAACGGGACGGCCCCGCTCGCCGCCCCCCTCACCGCCGTCTACGCCGCCGACGACCCGCTCACCCCCGGATACGCCCGGCGTTACGCGGCCTGGTCGCTCTTCTCCAGCGCGCCCCGGCTCGCGGAGATCGGCCCGGCCGGCCACTACTTCACCCACACGGCACCCGACGCCGTGGCCGCCCTGGTGCGCACGCTATGGAAGGAAGAGCGCTGACATGGCCATCGCCGACCCACCCGAGACGGTGACGCCGCCGACCCCGCGTCAGCAGTTCCTGGCCGGGGCCAGGAGCACGATGCCCTTCCTCGCCTCCGCCATCCCGATGGGCATCGCGGGAGGCGTGCTGGGGCTGTCCAGCGGGCTGTCGGAGTTCGCCACGCTGGGGCTGGCCATGGCGGTGAACTCCGGCACCGCGCAGTTCGTCGGCTTCGCGTTGATCGCCGACGGCGCGAGCGTGCCCGCGATCATCCTGACCACGCTGATCCTGGGCCTGCGCATGCTGCTGTACAGCACGATCCTCATCCCGTACGTCAAGGAGGTCCCCCAGCGCTGGCGGGTGGTGCTCGGCTTCGGGCTGATCGACGAGGTGTTCTTCGTGGCGATCGACCGGCTGCGCAACGGCAGGCTGACCCATCACAAGCACCTGTTCTTCCTGGGCGCGTCGGCGACGCTGTACGTCACCTGGATGCTGTGCACGGTGATCGGCATGTCGCTGGGGTCCGCCGTGCCCGACGTGACGAAGCTCGGCCTCGACTTCCCGGTGACCGCGATGTTCGTCGCCATGCTCGCGATCGGGCTGGTGAACTGGCGGGTGGCCGCGGCCATCTGCTCGGCCGGGGTGACGGCGCTGCTGGCGCAGGGGCTGCCGTACAACCTCGGGGTGGTGCTGGCCGCGGTCGTCGGCGCGGTGGTCGGCACCGCCTGCGAGCTGGCGGTCAGGAAGAACGAACCCCAGCGGGGCGACGAGCCCGAGCTGAGCGACAAGCCCGAGCTGAGCGACGAGCCCAAGGAGAGCAAGGCATGAGCGACGGCATGGGCATGGTGCTGCTGATCGTCGGCATGGGGTTGTGCAGTTTCCTGCCCCGCTACCTGCCGCTGGCGGTCCTCGCCGACCGGGAGATGCGCCCGCTGGTGGAGACCCTGCTGAAATACACGCCGCCGGCGGTGCTCGCGGCGCTGGTGTTCCCGGCCATTCTCGCCCCGTCCGGAAAAGGGCTTGAGCTGAGCCTGGCGAATCCCTATCTGATCGGCGGGGTGGTCACCTTCGCGGCGGGGATGGTCTCGAAAAGATTTCTGCTGTCCACGGCGATCGGAATTGCCGCGTTCTATTTGAGCCGGTGGTTGCTCGGCTGATCGGGAAGGCACCGGCCCGCTGGTCGGCGAATTTTCATTTTGGAACGCAACAAAACCGGCGTGACCTGCGGTTACGCAACCAACTTTCCCGTCGGCAGATTTCGCTGACAGCGTTGTTTACTACTCATGGGTAGGCGCGCTTTCCACTTGCGCGTGATTCTGGGTGTCGTTAATATCGGGGCCCATGTCCACCACCCCCCTGGCTGAGAAAAAAGAGTCGCGCGCACTCGACGCGACCATGCGTATTCTCAATGGCATTGAGCGCGTCGGGAACAAACTCCCGCACCCGTTCTGGTTGTTCGTCATCCTGAGCGTCTTCATCATGGTGCTGAGCTGGGCTCTGGCGGCCATGAACGTCTCGGCGGTCAACCCCGCAGACAACAAGCCCGTCGCCGTGCAGAGCCTGCTCTCCTTCGAGGGCGTGCAGTTGATGCTCGGCGACGCCATCGAGAGCTTCGTCACATTCCCCGCGCTGGGCACGGTGCTCGTCGTCATGCTCGGCGTGGCCGTCGCCGACAAGTCCGGGCTGCTGGCCACCGTGCTCAAGCGCGGCATCTCCCGCGTGCCGGGGCGCTGGGTGACCTTCGCGCTCGCCTTCACCGGCATGATCTCCCACGCGGCCGCCGACTCGGCGTACATCGTGCTGATCCCGCTGGGCGGTCTGGCCTTCTACGCGGTGGGCCGGAACCCGATCATCGGCGTGATCGTGGCGTACGTCTCGGTCGCGGCCGGCTTCGACGCGAGCCCGGTGGTCACCCCGACCGACGTCCTGCTGGGCGGCATCACCACCGAGGCCGCGCAGACCATCGACCCCAACGTCACCGTCACGCCCCTGGCCAACTACTTCTTCTCGCTCGCGTCCTCGTTCGTGCTCGCCGCCGTCATCACCCTGGTGACGGAGACCGTGATCGCCAAGCGAGCGCAGAGCATGCCGGTCGACGACGACGCCGACCTCGGCGACCTGTCCGACCTGAAGCTGTCCGACCTGGAGCGCCGCGGCCTGCGCTGGTCCGGTCTCGCGCTGCTGGTGATCGCCGCGCTGGTCGCGCTGGCCATCATCCCGTCCAACTCGCCGATGCGCGGCGAGAACGGCGACCTGGTGAGCGGCCCGCTGCTGGGTTCGATCGCCCTGCTGATCGGCGTGGCGTTCCTCGTCGTCGGCATCGTCTACGGACGCACCGTCGGCACCATCAAGCGCAGCAGCGACGTGCCGAACTTCATGGCGCACGGCATGAAGGAGATGGCCCCGGTCATCGTGCTGTTCTTCGCGATCTCGCAGTTCCTGGCCTACTTCAAGTGGACCAACATCGGCACGATCACCGCGATCAAGGGCGCCGACCTGCTGAAGGCCGCCGGGGTCAGCGGGCCCGTGGTCTTCATCGGCATCCTGCTCATCGTCACCATCATCAACCTGCTGATCACCAGCGGCTCGGCGCAGTGGGCGCTGGTCGGCCCGGTCTTCGTGCCGATGCTGATGCTGCTGGACATCCCGCCGGAGACCACCCAGGCGCTGTACCGCATCGCCGACTCCTGCACCAACGCGCTGTCACCCATGAGCCCCTACTTCGTGCTGGTGCTCGGGTTCGTCCAGCGCTACCGCAAGTCGTCGGGCATCGGCACACTGATGGCCCTCGTGCTGCCTCTGTGCCTGGTCATGCTCGTCACCTGGACGGTGCTCTTCTTCGCCTGGTGGGCGCTCGGCATCCCGCTCGGGCCCGGCGTGCCCGTACGGTAGTTCCCTCTCAGATTAAGGAAAGTTCTGTGACACCGGCTCCCATGTGGACCAACCAAGTCCTTCCCGTCATGCTCGACGACCTGCGCAAGCTGGTCGAACTGGAGAGCCCGAGCGATGACAAGCGGCTCCTCGACCGAGCACTCGACGAGATCGGCGCTTGGGCCGCCGACCGCATCGGGCCGCCGGACGCGCAGACCCGCCACGACGGCGGGCGCCACGGCGACGTGCTGGAGCTGACCTACCACGGCACGGCTCCCGGGTTCGTCCTGCTGGTCGGCCACTACGACACCGTGTGGCCGGCCGGCACCCTGGCCGGGTGGCCGTGGCAGATCACCGACGGCGTCATCAGCGCGCCCGGCGTCTTCGACATGAAGACCGGGCTCGTCCAGGCCGTCTGGGCGGTACGCGGGCTGCGCGAGCTGGGGCTCCCGTACCCGTCGGTCCGCCTGCTGTTCAACGGTGACGAGGAGATCGGCAGCCCCGCCTCCCGCCACCTGATCGAGGCGGCCAGCGAGGGCGCGCTGGCCACCCTGGTCTTCGAGGGCGCCATCGACGGGGCGGTCAAGACCTCCCGCAAGGGCGTCGGCATCTTCGGGGTGACCGCCACCGGCGTCGAGGCGCACGCCGGGCTCGACCCCACCGCGGGCGCCAGCGCCGTCCACGCCATGGCGGCGCTGATCACCCAGATCACCACGCTGGGCGCGCTCGAACGCGGCACCAGCGTCAACGTGGGCCTGGTCAACGGCGGCACCGGCACCAACGTCACCGCGGGCCGCGCCACCTGCGGGATCGACGTGCGGGTCTCCCGCCAGGACGAGATGGCCCGCGTGGACGCCGCGCTGGCCGCGCTGCGCTCGCCCGACCCGCGGGTGTCCATCGAGCTGACCGGCGGCTGGAACCGTCCTCCGATGACGCCCAACCCCGCCTCCGAGGACCTGTTCGCCAGGGCCTGCAAGGCCGCCCTCCAGCAGGGCCTGGACCTGCGCGAGGCGGGGGTCGGCGGCGCCAGCGACGCCAACTTCGTCTCCGCGCTGGGCCGCCCGGTGCTCGACGGGCTCGGCCCGGTGGGGGCCGGGTCCCACTCCCGCTCCGAGCACGCCATCGTCGCTCACATCCCCGAGCGCACGGCTCTCACCATCGACCTCATCAGCGGCTTCGACGCCTAGGCCCGCCCGCAGCCGGTGCGTGATCCTCGGCGGAGGTCTCGTGGACCGAGGCCGAGGAGTCCGGTGGATGCCGGTGCACGCCGCGCACCGGCTCCACCGCGCGGGTCAGCTCCAGTGGGGGTGCAGGCGGCGGAAGTCGTCGAGGCTCTGCCGGTAGAAGGCGAGGTCGCTCTCCATCTGCGCCCTGCTGAAGCGGCCGGGCTCGGCGTCGCGGACCGACCTGCCCATCTCCGTCCAGAACGCCTCCAGCGGCAGCTCGGCGGCGTCGCCGGGGAGGAACTTGAGCGCCTCCTCCATCGCGTCGGCGGCGAAGCTCCAGTCGGCCACGACCGTGTCGTAGCCCTCGAGGCCGGACGACGGGTCGGCGGTGAAGAACAGCCCGGCCTCCAGGGCGCGGCCGGCGTACGCGGCGCCGATCAGCACCCACTGCCCGGGGTCGAGCAGCTCCGACACCCCGGCGCCGAACGTCGCCCCCTGGAGACCGGCCGCCTCCTCCGCCGCGTACGGCACCAGCACCTCGACGTCGTCGGCCCGCACCAGCCACGCGCCGGGCTCGTCGGTCACCGACGCCCGCTCCGACCCGCCGGGGGCCACCAGGTCGAGGTAGACGTACGCCTCCACCAGGCAGCGCGCCCGCCCTCGCTCAGGCATGCCGCGCCACCAGGTCACGGTAGGTGTCGCGGACGATCAGGAGCCGGTCGAGCTGGAAGCGGCCCGGCTCGGCCGCCCGCATCTCCCGCCCCCGCAGCGACCAGAACCCGTCCTCGGGCACCTCGTCGGCCCCGGGCGGGACGAACTTGACGACCTCCTCGACCGCGGCCGTCGCCACGGACAGCGCGCGGCGCGCCTCGGCGTCGTCGTCCACCGGCACGTTGCCCGCCGACAGGTCGGCCACCCACAGCCACTCCCCCGCGTCGAGGAGCTGCGACGGCTCGGCGCCGCCGAACGTCGGGTGGCCCGCGGGCAGCACGGGCTTGTCCGGCAGGGCGAACAGGTATTCCCGCTGCGCGCCGCACTCGGCGCAGACGCCGGAGTAGCGGCTGGCCAGGCCCTCCTCGGTGCCGACCAGGGCGCTGCCCCAGGTGGTCTCGGGGCTGCCGCACGCGCACGGGTGCAGGTCGAGGTAGAGGTGTGCCTCATCTCTCGTCCGCGCTACCGCGAAGGTCATGATCATCCTTTCTGCAGGGCTTCTATGATGCCCTGTTCGACCATCTCCCTGAGCTCCTTCCTGATCTGGGCGCCGCAGGTGCAGGGCTCGCCGTCTTCGCAGGTGCACTCCTCGTCCTCGGGGACCGGGTCGGTGGCGCCGGCCAGCGCGCGGAAG